>JAISHS010000025.1 GCA_031262405.1 Oscillospiraceae bacterium
TTTCGCGCACACTCTTGCGCGGAAGCGAGGGATATGGAGCTTGCTTCGACGAGGGGGCGCTTCGAAAAGCCCCCAATCGTTTTTCTCTTTCAGGCGTTACCCGGTTTCTCTTTTTGCGAACAAAAAGAGAAATGGGGTAACACCCCTCAGCGTGGGTTCCACGCTGTCACACCGCGTTGAAACGCGGAAATTGTCATGTGTCCGCGCGACTCAATCCTCTGTCCTCTGTCCTCTCGCCTCTGTCCTCTGGAATTTTGTCCTTTCTAAGCACAAAATTCATTGCGTTGCACATTATCAAAATCAACCCGCAGGCATAGAGCCAGAGCATAAACACGATAATCGACGCCAGCGAGCCATAGAGCAGCGGATACCTCGAGGACACGTTAATGATATTCGAGAAGAAAAAGCTTACGATTACAATCAGCACCGACGCTAAAATCGCCCCGGGAAAGACCTTAGTGCGCACGCCCTTGGGCGCCGTAATCCGATAGAGCGCGTAAATTATAAACATAAAGATCACCAGCAAAACCGGATACTTCACCGCCTGCCAGATGGAAATCCCCCGCAGGAGCGGAATCGCATTGGCAAGCCTCGTCATAATCCAGTTGCCGCTGACCATAACCAGCCCGCCGAAATAAATCGCCCCCAAAAACAGCAGCGAAAAGAGAAAGCTGAAGGCCAGCCCGAAGATACCCTTAAAGCGCGACTCACCCTGAATGTCCGCCATAATCCCATGCAGCGTTCGAAAGGCCGCCGCCGAGGTGGTCAGCATTCCCAGCGCGCCCGCCGTTATAAGTCCGGGGTTGTTGTGCAGCTGAACATAGTTGAGATAGTCTATAATAACGGTCAGCGCGCTCTCGGGAATAACCCCCTCGAAGTCCACCAGCGCAAGGCGCAAATCGGGCACCATGCCCACGAGCACGGCGTGTACGCAGATGAGCGTCGGAAAAACAGAGAGCATGAGGCAATAGGAGAGCGCCGCCGCTTTTCGCGGAACGTGCTTCCCGTCATAAATCTCCACCAGCTCGACTATCGCCGCTAATAATTTTTTCTTCCCCGTCATGATAGTCTCCTATGAAGCCAAACCTCGTATTAGAAGAAAGAGGCCGAAGCCCTTTTCCGCCAAACGAAGTTCCCCCCGCCACCCGTGGCGGGGGGAACTTCATTATTGTAACTCATTTAGAATTGAAAATCTTAAAAATACTGTCGAAGGGATCCTCTTCCTTCGGTTTAGGCTGCGCAGCGGGTTTTTCAGAAACTGCCTCCGCCATCTCCGCCGCCGCGGTGAATAGCCCCTGCGACTTCTCGGCTGGCTCACTCTTACTCACCTCAAATTTCTTTGACGGAGGCTCATCAAAACCCGTTGCTATAACTGTCACGCGGATTTCATCGTCCATGGTGTCGTCAAAGGTCGCGCCAAAGATGATGTTCGCCTCGGGATGCGCCGCCGCCTGAACGAGATTGGCCGCCGCTTCAACATCCTCGAGACCCATGTCGATAGAGCCGGTGATGTTGATAAGAACGCCTCTCGCGCCGTCTATCGAGGTCTCCATGAGCGGACTTGCAACCGCCGCGCGCGCGGCGTCCTCCGCCTTACCCTTGCCGACCGCGTGACCGACGCCCATATGGGCGAAGCCCGCGTCCTTCATGATGGTCGTGACGTCCGCAAAGTCTAGGTTGATAAAGCCCGTGTTCTTGATGAGATCAGAAATGCTCGTAACCGCCTGATGCAAAACATCGTCCGCGATTTCAAAGGCATTGGCAAAGGTAACGCGCTGATCGGTGGCAAATTTCAGCCTGTCATTCGGGATGATGAGCAGAGAGTCAACCTTACCCAGAAGCTCCGCAATACCGGCGCCTGCCTGATCCATGCGGCGCTTGCCCTCAAAGCTAAAGGGCTTGGTTACAACGCCGACAGTAAGTATTCCCGACTCCCTGGCTATGTCCGCGATTGTCGGCGCGGCGCCCGTGCCGGTTCCGCCGCCCATTCCGGCGGTGATGAAAACCATGTCCGCATCCTCAAAGCTCTTGGCAATGTTGTTGCGGCTCTCCTCAGCACTGCGGCGGCCGATGTCCGGATCGCTGCCCGCGCCCTGACCATGCGTCAGCTTTTCGCCGATCTGAATCTTCTGAGTCGCGCTTGAAATTGAAAGAGCCTGCTTGTCCGTATTGATTGCAATAAACTCAACACCCTTAGTACCGCTCTTTACCATTCTGTTCACGACGTTATTGCCCGCGCCGCCGACTCCGACGACCTTAATTGTCACCACATTCTCGGGACCGGTTTCAAGCTGAAACGACATATTCATAGCCTCCCATATTTTTTTACGGATACAACAGTCCAGCTAAACACTAATCATATTCGGTTTACACGTAGAGATCAGCATATTTTTTATGTATTCGTCCTATTGTATACCGAAAATTCCCTTTGGTCAAGGGTTCTTTGAAAAAACTTATGTGAACTATATAATTATTTTCAAAAATTTTCAAATTTTTTCAAAAATTAGCCTCGCAGAGTTTCGCCCCGCAGGGCGAAATTAATTCAAATCGTTTTTTTCAGCGACCTGTGCGGTGAAAAACGACTTACTCCGGCAGAAAGTTTGCCTGCTTGTCCTTCGTGAGGTCAAAAAAGCCCCGCGCGCCGTCGTCAAGCTGTGCGGCGGCGTTTTTGAGCAGCGTCAGCTTTGAGTCAAGGCCGTCTGCGTCGCCGAGCTTTACGGTGAAGCGGCCCAGATAAGTCAGCTGTGGGTTAGCGCTCGTCTCCAGATTAATCGTCGCGACGTCTGTGAGCATATCCGAAGCTTGCAGCGCCGTTAGCAGCGCCGCGAGATATTCAACCTTAAACCTATCCTCGTCCGGCACGGTGATCACACGCCCGGCAACAGGCTCAGTAATATAAAACCCCGTGACGCTTAAGTAGTCTCCCAGCTCCTCGGCTGGACACTCCTCGAGCGCGCGGCAGTTGTTGTCGATGAGCCACCACTCGGTCTGCGACGGCACACAGGCAATTCTCCCGCTCTCGCGCACCTCAATAACAATCTTATTGGGAAGCGCGCGCTTAACCTCAACGCTTCCCGCATAGGGCAGCGCGTCCGTAATACGCCCGGCGGCCGCCGCCCTATTGAGAAAGATTAAGTTTGAGCCGATCTCCAGTCCCGAGGCGTCAATGATCTCCTGCTCGGTATAGCGTCCCGCCCCCGTGACCTCAATGCTCGAGACCCGAAAGAAAACGCTCACCGCCAGCACAACCGCCGCCAGTATCAGCAGCACAGACACGGAGCCTACGAAGACCCCCGACCCCCGCCGTTTTTCGTATTCTTGTGTCATGGTTTTAGTACCTACTTTTTACGATACCAATTGAGAATTGAGAATGCAGAATTGAAAATTAGTGGAGTCGCGCAAAGCGCGACAATATTTTAATCATCGCAAAGCGATACCTTCATTGTCAATTGTCAATTCTCAATTCTCAATTAGTTCAACCTCCGCGCCCAGTTCATTGAGAATCCTATCTAACCTCTCATATCCCCTGTTGATGTGACCCGAGTCAAATAGCTCAGTGCGGCCTTCGGCGGCGAGTGCCGCCGCGACAAGAGCCGCGCCGCCTCTCAAGTCCGTCGCCGTAACCCGCGCCGCCGAGAGACGCTCAACGCCCTTGATAATCGCAACGCGCCCGACAACGTCGATGTCCGCACCCAGACGGCGCATCTCAATCGCGTGGCGGAAACGGTTTTCAAAAATATTCTCCGTAAAGACCGTCGTGCCGACGGCCTTGAGACAGGCCGCCATAAGCAGCGGCTGAGCGTCCGTCGGAAAGGCGGGATAGGGCCCCGTTGATATCGGACGCGCCGCGCGAAGAGCGCCGCCGGCGCGAATCGAAACCCCCATGGAGGAGCGCGTAATCTCACAGCCCATCTGCTCCAGAGCGGAAGTAACCGTCTCGAAATGCTCCGGAGTAACGCTCTTGAGAGAAACGTTCCCTCCGGCGCAGGCCGTAGAACACAGCAGCGTCGCCGCGACTATCCTGTCGGTCATTACGCGGTGCCCAACTCTTTTCCGCGGCTCAAAGCCGCCTATTACAACGGTGCTCGTGCCCGCGCCCGAGACCCTCGCGCCCAGCTTTATAAGATAGTCCTGCAAATCTATAATTTCAGGCTCCCGCGCGGCATTCGTGATAACGGTCTCCCCCTCGGCGGCACAGGCAGAGAGCATCACGTTCTCCGTCGCCCCGACGCTGGGAAAGGCAAGATTAATTCTCCCGCCGCGCAGTCCCGAGTCACGGCAAAAAAGCTCCCCGCCCTGCTCGGTAATCTGCGCGCCTAGGGTACGCAGCGCCTCAAGATGCAGATCAACGGGTCTCGCGCCCAGCTCACAGCCCCCCGGATAGGAGATCTGAGCCGAGTGCGCTCTCGCGAGAATCGCCCCGAGAAAAATCACAGAGGAGCGCATCTCGCGCATGAGATAGTGAGGAATATCGGTTCCGGTCATCGGCCGCGAGTCTATGTAAATTGTGTCCGCGTCCCTGTCAACAATGCAGCCCAAGTGCCGCAGAATTTCTATTGCCGCCTCGACGTCCGAGAGCATCGGGCAGTTTATAAGCTCCGTCTCGCAGCCGGTAATGATAGAGGCCGCCATAATGGGCAAAACCGCATTCTTGGAACCCTGAACCCTGATTTCTCCGTTAAGGCTATTTCCGCCGGTTATTCTCCAGTTACTCATAAATTCCCTCCGCACAGCATTTTCACGCCATACTATGCGTCGGGAGCGATTATTGATAATTTACGGGCAAAAACTTAGTCGTTTATGCGTTTGAACCGTTCTTATGATTCTTTCTCGACGCCAGCTTCATCGCCGTTTCGGCAATGTTGCCCGTCGCGTCCAAAGCGCCCATTTTCTTCATCTGCCGTCCCATAGACTCCAGTCTCTCAGGTTTAGATAGCAGCGAGTCTATTTTGCCGAGCAGAGAGCTTGCAGTAACCGCTGTCTCCGGAATCACAATCGCCGCTCCCGCCTTTTCAAAGACCCGAGCGTTCTTCTCCTGATGGTTATTGGTTACATTCGGCGAGGGAATAAGCACAGCCGGCTTTCCGAGCGCTGCAAGCTCCGCCAGAGTCGAAGCCCCCGCGCGGCAGACTACAATATCCGCCGCCGAGCAAACAGGCGCCATATCGTAAATATACTCGCGCACATCAAAGCCGCGCGACAGCAAATCTGTCAGACCGCGTCCGGCAAGCTTTTTCGCGAAAGCGGCGTAGCCTCCGCGTCCGGCGGAGTGTATCAGAGAAAAAGGCTCCGTCGCGGCGGCAATTTCAATCAAATCCGCCATGGTATCGTTCATAAACTGCGAGCCGAGACTGCCCCATACGGAAACCACCAGGCTCTTGCCTCCGTCCAGCCCCAGAGCCGCGCGGGCCTGAAGCTTATTTGCAGCTCCGAACCCTGCCCTCACGGGCGTGCCCGTTACCTCGACGCGCTCTGGCTTGGGATAGAGGCTCCGGCTCTCCTCAAGCCCGACAAGAATTTTATCCGCCGTGCGCGAGAGCATTTTTGTCGTGAGCCCCGGCTCGGCGTTGCTCTCGTGTATGAGCGTAGGAATGCCCTTGGCGTGCGCCGCCCTAAGCACGGGATAGCAGACATAGCCCCCCGTCCCGATAGCGACGTCGGGCTCGAACTCCTCAATAATCTTCTTCGCGGCGCTCGTCGCCGTGAGAACATTTTTAACGGTATTCAGATTGTGGCGCAGTCCATCCAAGCTCAGCGAGCGGGAAATGTTCGTAATCTCCACAGTCTCTAGCGGAAACCCCTCGCGCGGAACCAAGCTCTCCTCCATGCGCCCCGCCGCGCCTACAAAGAGCACCTGACTGTCGGGATGCAGCTGCATAAGCCTCTGCGCGACTCCCAGCGCGGGGTTAATATGTCCGGCGGTTCCGCCGCAGGTAAAAAGAAATCTCATTAGACCCCCTGTTCCGCCGCCTTCTTAATCTGACGGCTTTTGACGATTTTTCTCGTGGGAACGTCTCTGGAAATACTCAGAATAATCCCCATCTCGCCCAGCTGCATGAGCAGAGCCGTCCCTCCATAGCTGAAAAACGGCAGTGAAATTCCGGTGGCGGGAACAAGATTCGTACAGACCGCTACATTAAGTAAAACTTGAATCGCCAGCAGACTCGTGATCCCCGTGCACACCAAAAAGCCATAGCGATCGCGGCAGTGAAGGGCAATCCAGAACCCGCGTATGATGAGCAGCGCGAAGAGAATGAGAATAAGCGTCGCGCCGATGAAGCCCAGCTCCTCGCAGATGATAGAGAAGATATAGTCGTTGTGCTCCTCCGGAAGATAGAGATACTTCTGCCTGCTCTGCCCGAGCCCCAGCCCGAAGAGCCCGCCGCTGCCAATGGCATAGAGCGACTGCACAACTTGAAACCCGTCGTTTCGCGGGTCCGAAAAGGGATCCAGCCAGACCCCAATACGCTCGGACTCATAGCCCACGACGAAGAGCATGATCCCCACGAGCCCCGCCACAAGCAGCGCGCCGCCCACGAACCACATTGTGCGCGTGCCCCCGACAAACATCATGATAAAGCCGATCCCGAGAATTATAATACAGGCCGACAAATGCGGCTGAAGCGCCAGCAGTCCGACAAGCACGACAAGAATAATCCCAAAGGGCAGCACCCCGCGCCTAAAGGTGCCCATGTCGTTTTTATACTCGCAAATTAGGTGGGCGAAATATAAAATCACGCCGACCTTGGCAATCTCAGAGGGCTGAATCGTAACCGGGCCGAGATTTATCCAGCGCGTCGCCTGCTCATTGCCGACGCCTATCACCAGCACCACCACCATCAGCACCCCTGCCCCGATTAGCACCCAAATAGCGCACTTCCGATAAAAATTTACCGGCATTCTCGACGCCAAAAGCATCACGATAATGCCCCCGACCGCGAAGAGGAGCTGCCGCGTGAAATAGTAGGAGGCGTTGCCGCCGGTCTCATCTTTCAGATCATAATATGCCGAGGCGTAGCTCGCGGAAAACACCATGACGACGCCGATTGTAAGCAGCAGCAGCGTCAGCATGAGAAAGGGCGCATCGATAGGCCCGCGCGAAATCCTTATGTCCCCGCGGTAATCGCGCAGCTTTTCCGAGTTTTCCACTGTTTTATATGCCATATCTGTTAAATACCCCGAAATAAGAGATTACCGCCATCAGAATCGAAATCGCGGTGAACATAGTGAAAATCTGCTTCTCCGTGCGCTTTTTACCGCTCCAGCCGCCCATCTCAAGGTGGTGGTGAAAGGGAGCCATCTTGAAAAAGCGCTTACCGTGGGTTATCTTAAAATACAAAACTTGAATTACATCCGAGAGCACCTCGGCTATATATATTATGCCGACAGTAACGATAATAAGCGGCATATCCATCGCAAAGGCCATCCCCGCGACGGCTCCGCCCAGAAACAGCGAGCCCGTGTCGCCCATAAAAACCTTCGCCGGGTAAAAATTAAAGGACAAAAACGCAAGCAGCGCCCCCGCCAGCCCTGATGAAAAAATACCGCGCGCCATAAAGCTCTCTCCCCAGGTAAACGCGACAACGGAGAAGAAAATGAACACGGGAATCGTAGTGCCCGTGGCAAGACCGTCCAGCCCGTCTGTGAGATTTACAGCGTTTACCGTCGCGACAATCGCAAACACCGCAAAGATAAAATAAAGCGCCTCCGGAAGCTGCACCGTAATATTGGCAAAGGGAATATAGAGCGCGGGCGAGATGAAGCCAAATTGCCGCAGCGCAAATACAAAAACCGTTGCCGCGGCCACCTGAAGAATAAATTTCTTCCCCGCCGTCAGCCCAAGATTTTGCTTCTTTTTGAGCTTATAATAGTCGTCCACAAAGCCGATTGCCCCAAAGGCAAGCGCAAAAGCCAGAACGAACAGGTGCCCGAAATCGCCGTCCGCAAACGCGCTGTAGCCCACGCCGACGCAGGCCGCCGCGCAGCCCACGATAAAGATGACCCCGCCCATGGTGGGTGTGCCCGCCTTTGTCTTGTGCCAGCTCGGCCCGTCCTCGCGAATAGATTGCCCCGCCTTGACCCTTCTGAGAAAAGGCACAAAGACCAGACCCGTTATAAGCGCCGCGGCAAAGCCGATAATAAACGCCGCGCAAAGCTTTATTGTCATATCTTAAACCTCGTAAACTTTTTTGAAAATCATCGCCGCAGAGCCTTGCTCAGAGCAAACCCTAATCCGTTTTCAGCTCCGCCAGTACCTTAGCCACAATCTCCCGCTCGTCCATGTGGCGTTTTTCCGTGCCCACAATCTGATAGGTCTCGTGCCCCTTTCCGGCGAGAATTATAACATCGTCCGGCCGTTGATTTTCAATCGCCCAGGCGATTGCGCGCTCCCTGTCCTCAATAACGGTAAATTTGCTCTTTGGCTCCTTCACCCCGGAAACAATTTCGGCGATTATCTCCGCCGGGACCTCCGTGCGCGGATTGTCGGAGGTTATAATCGCAAAGTCGGCGAGCCTCACGCCGATTTCGCCCATAATCGGTCTCTTCGCTCTGTCCCTGTCGCCGCCGCAGCCGAAGAGCACAACGACCCTCCCCGGCGAGACCTCCTTAATCGAGCGGATAACATTCTCCAGCGCGTCCGGCGTGTGGGCATAGTCGATGAGAATCGTAAAGCCCATAGTCCCCGGAACGACCTCAACTCTCCCCTTTACTCCCTTCGCCTCGCGCAGAGCCGCCGCAGTCTCGTCGAGCTTTAGCCCCAGCAGATGCGCCGCCGCAATTACCGCCAGCGCGTTATAGACCGAGAACCGCCCCGGAATCCCCAGACGTATCCGCTCAATGCTGCCCTCCCCGATGAGCGCGACAAAGCGCACCTCCTCAGGGGAAAATCTAATGTCGCGGGCTATGAGATCGGCCTCCGAGTGCTTCTCGGAGAAGGTAAACACCGGACACTGCGCTTTCTCGAGCATAAAGCCGCTCCAGTCGTCGTCGAGATTGACCGCCAGAGCCTTGCACTGCCCAAAGAGCCGCGCCTTGGCCTTGGCATATTCCTCCATGCTGCCGTGAAAATCCAGATGATCTTGAGTCAGATTGGTAAATACCCCCGCTTCAAAGCTCACCCCGCCGACGCGCGAGAGCGTCAGCGCGTGGCTGGAGACCTCCATCACGACATATTTGCAGCCCGAGTCCGCCATCTCGCGGAAGAGCCTTTGCAGCTCATAGGACTCCGGCGTCGTGTGCTCCGTCTCCAAAACGCGCGAGCCGATCATGTTCTGATTTGTGCCGATAAGCCCAACCATCTGCCCCGTTACGCTCTCGATAACGTGCTTGAGAAGCATCGTCGTCGTGGTCTTGCCGTTGGTACCCGTAACGCCGACAAGCTTCATTTCATCGGCAGGATTGCCGAAAAATTCGCAGGACGCCAGAGCTAAGGCAAGGCGCGAGTCCGCAACGAGCACATAGGGAATGCTGCCCTCCGGCTTCTCCTGACAGATAACCGCCGCCGCGCCGAGCTGCGCCGCCGCATCTATGAATTTGTGCCCGTCGCTGCTATAGCCCCGAAGCGCCACAAAAACGTCCCCCGGCCTGACTCGCCGCGAGTCATAGCACAGCCCGGAGATTTCCATTGCTCCGTCCGCCGTACTCTCCAGCACTTGTATGTTCTTTAGTAACTCCTGAAGTTTCATTTTACCACCATTTAAAAAATTGCTTCGCAATTTTGATAAGTCGCTCGTTCCTCTCGCTTTGTTATCGCAGACCGCTGCGGCGGCTACGCCCCAAATTCCAATAGCCTAGAATTCGTTTTGGTCTCGTGTATCAATAACGCTAACCTCTATCACCGCGCCGTATTCAAGCTTCTGCCCGACGCCGACGGACTGGCTCAAGATAATGATCTGCGCGGGGTCTGTAATCGCGCCGGAGGCCCTGATAAACAGCGCCTGCTCGGCAAGCTTCTGCCGCGCCATGGCATAGGTCAGCCCCTGCAAATCGGGCATCGTCGCCTCGCCCTGCCCGGGCTCAACTCCGAAGTATAGTATAACCTGACTGCCCGCCGCAATAACGCTGCCCGCCGCGGGAAGCTGCTTTGTAACAAGCTCGCCCGTGCCCATCGTCCGATTTGTAAACCCAAGCTCAGACAGCTTTGCGCTCGCCTCGTCGGCGCTCATGCCGCTCACGTCAGGCACCGCCTTATCAATTATCGCCGCTTCCTGCTCGTCATAGACCGGCTCTATGCCCATATAGGGCAAAATATCCGCAAACATCTTCCCCACAGTCGGCGCACCCATCTGACCGCCGCTGCGATATATACCGGTATCTGCGCTGGGACTGTCTAAAAACACCAAAATCGCGATCTGCGGATCGTCCATCGGCGCGACGCCTACGAAGGACACGATATACTGCTTCTCGCCCGTCTCCGCCTCGAGCACCGTGTTGGTGGAGGTTCCGGTCTTACCGCCGATTCTAAAGCCCGCTACAGCGGCGTTCTTTCCCGTACCCTCAACGTCTCCTACGACCATCTCAAGCATCCGGCAGACCTCCGCGCTCGTCTGACTGCTTATGACCTGACGGATTAGCTCTGGCTCTCTCTTCATGATAGAAACGCCCTCGGAGTCTATAATCTCCTCAACGAGATAGGGGCGCATGAGATTTCCGCCGTTTACGCAGGCGGAGACCGCCGTAATGAGCTGCAGGGGCGTAATGGTAAAGGTCTGCCCGAAGCTTGCCGCGGCAAGCTGAGTCTTGTTGTCCGGGTTCGTAAATAGATTCTCCGGCCACCACATACTCCCGCTCTCACCGTTTAAGTCTATGCCCGTTTTGCCGGTGAGATACACGTCCTTGTCCGTCTGCGCCTCAAAGAGACCGAAGGCCTCGGCATAGTCATAAAATTTTTCCGCACCCAGCCTCATGCCGATCTGCACGAAGGCAACGTTGCAGGAGTGCTGCAACGCCTGAGTCAGCGTCTGCGCACCGTGACCGCCCGCCTTCCAGCAGTTGACCGGCTGACGCCCCGGCACATCAATCGAGCCGCCGCAGTAATAGCCGTCGTTCTCGTGCACAACTCCCTCGTTGAGAGCCATCGCAAGCGTAAGAATCTTAAAGGTCGAACCCGGCTCATAGGTATCAGTAACTGTCTTGTTGCGCCACTGCTGCAGCTGCGCCTCGGTAAGCATCTGCGAGGCGAGCTCAGGGTCCGGCTCCGCGTCAATGAGCGCCTTTACATCCTCGGACACATCCTGATAGTTGTTTAGATCAAAATTACCCAAACTCACCATGCCCAGAATCTTCGCGGTCTTGACGTCCATCGCAATCGCGCCCGCGCCGTTTAAAAGATCAAAGTCGCGCGCCGCCTGCGCTAGGTGCTTTTCCATGTAATACTGAATCGTGGAGTCAATGGTAACTCCCATATCATAGCCGTCCACCGCGTCGTAATAGTCCTCAAAGCTCGTGAAGAGCATATCGGTACCCACGGCGTTCTTCGCTCTGACAATACGCCCGTCGACGCCGGTGAGATAGTCGTCATAGACCAGCTCCAAGCCGAGCAGCCCGCGGTTTTCCGCGCCGACATAGCCGATAACGTGGCTGGCAAGACTGCTATAGGGATAATAGCGCTTCGAGTCCTCCTGCAAATACAGCCCGTCTATGTCATAATCCTTCTTAAACTGGCGCACCCGCTCCGAGACAGACGGCTCAACCTTGAGAGCTATCGTCTCATACTGTCGGTCCTTCTTGGCAAGCTTATCGAGCACAACCTGCGGCTCAATCTCAAGAATCTCCGCAAGTCCCTCCGCTATAAACTCCTCCGTCAGAGCCACGGTAAAGTGCGGACTGTCAGCGTCCACAATATCATAGGTATAGACCTCGCGCGGGCTTATATAAATCGTCGCGACGCTGGCGCTCATGGCAAGAATATCCCCGTTCGCGTCATAGATAGTGCCGCGCGCGGCGGTCACCTCCGTGTCCCAAACCTGCTGCTCAATCGCCTTAGTCTCATAGAAATCGTGCCTAATGATCTGCAGCTGAAACAGCCTCACCACCAAAACCAGAAAAAGAGCTATGCCGCACACTATCATAAGTATGAGTGTGCGGCGCAGCATCATCGAATTGGGCGCAATGCGCGCCCCTCTACCTTTATTGTTACCAGTCATATAGAACCTCTTGAGCCGCCCCGGCTGCCACATATAGGTATTATAACACAGGTTAACCGCTATGGCTAGTATTTTTTGTAAAATCCCCGCCGAGTCCCTGTCCTATCCTATAATACTGCGGCGCTCACCCGAAATATGACGTTATCGACGTCAAAAGATTTGAAAGGCTGTCCAAAAATCCGTCTGAACCCGAGTCCTCCTCCAGAATAACCGCCTTGTCGGGGGCGGAGCTGTTTATGTATCTTATTTGTTCCGGCCGCGGCTGCCGCATTCCCAGCACGCTCGTGGCATATTCCTCAATCTCGCTGCGGTTAAAAACGCTCTCATACTCAATGAGAAGTCTGTTTCTCTCCGACTCCAGCTCCTGCAGCTGAGTCTCAAGCTTGGCGGCCTCGTCTGTTATAACCGTCAGCTGCGCGCTCGCCGTAAGATAAAGGATAATAAAGACTGCCGCACAGGCATAGCCAATAATCGCCATCGCCGAAACCGACTGCTTTGGTCTCGGTTTCGCCTTGGGCAAAAGCTGCTCCCGCTCTATGGGCGGCGCCTCGGGAATAACAATTTTCTGCTTCTTTTCCGGCTCAAACCACTCTCGCTGTGCCGCCGTCTCAAGGTCATAGGCAAGAGACCCGAACACCGGAATCTTAGTTAAACCATTTTCGTCTGTCATTCTCTTGCCTCCTCTCGCGATTATTCTGCTAATCCTTCCGGCTCTTATCCCTGTCCCCTTGTGCCCTTCGTTTTTATCTAAACCCTTTCGGCTACCCTCAGCTTCGCGCTGCGGCTGCGTGGATTTTCCTCAATTTCCTCCGCCGTCGGAAGAATCGGCTTGCGCGAAACGCTCCTCAGGGTCTGCTTGAACCCGCAGACACAGACGGGCAAATCTCGCGGACAGGTGCAGCCCTTTTCAAATCTCGCTATCGACTGCTTAACAATTCTGTCCTCCAGCGAGTGAAAGCTAATAGCACAGAGCCTCCCCCCGGGCTTTAAAAGCTCGGGAACCTGCTCCAGCGCACAGCTTATCGCGTCAAGCTCGCCGTTAACCGCAATTCTAAGAGCCTGAAACACCCGCTTTGCCGGATGCTGCTTCTCCCGCAGCGCGGAGGCCGGCATCGCCGACTTTATAATTTCGACGAGCTGCCCCGTGGTCATGATGACCCCCTCGCGCCGCGCATTTATAATCGCATTCGCGACTCGCGGAGCATAGCGCTCCTCGCCGTATTCATAAAAAATCTTCTTAAGCGCCTCATAGTCCCAGCTGTTCACGATCTCCGCCGCCGTGAGACGCTCCTCGGCGTCCATCCTCATGTCGAGCTTACTGTCCGCCATGTAAGAAAACCCGCGCGCGGGATCGTCGAGCTGTGGAGAGGACACGCCGAAGTCAAAGAGCACCCCGTCAATCTTCTCAATTCCCAGCCCCGACAAAATCGCCTTCAGCTCCGCGAAATTGCCCTTGGCAAGCGTCACCTTTTCCATAAAAGGCGCCAGCTTCACCTGCGCTCTGTGCAGAGCCGTCTCGTCCCGATCTATCGCAACGAGCCGACCGGAGCCGAGTTTTCGCGCAATGAGCGCCGAGTGCCCGCCCAGACCCAGCGTAGCGTCCACATAGAGCCCCTCCGGCTTTATACTCAAAGCCTCAAGGCACTGACTGCGCATTACCGGATAGTGGGAAAAGTCCGTCAAAACTCAAGCTCCTCCATAACCGCGCCAAGATTCTCCGGCGTCATCTCCGACTCGCGGATGCCCTTCCAGGCGGCCTCGTCCCAAAACTCCGCATGGTCGTTGCAGCCGATAACGGCAACGTTTTTCTTAAGACCGGCATACTCCCGCAAATTTTGCGGCAGAAGAATACGCCCCTGCGCGTCAACGTCGCACTTCGCCGCATAGGCGAAGAAGGGTCTCATCTTGCGCTGCTTAACATAGGGCATGGCGTTCACCTTTTCGGAAAACACCTGCCAATTTTCCGCTGAAAAGGCGGATAGGCACTTGTCCATTGAGAGCGTCACGAAAAATGAACCTCCCAGATCCTCGCGCATCCTCGCAGGGACAGAAAGCCTGCCCTTAGAATCCAGCGTATGCGAATATTCACCTGTCATGCTCTCACCCACTTCACCGAACAAAACTCTCTCTTTTAATCCTCCGAAAACCTTCGGAATTTCTCTCTTCAGAAAAACAAACTAACATCCTAACCGCATCGGCAAATATGCGGTTTTGCTTGGGGCTGCAATGGGGTTGCATAACACTTTGCCCCACTTCTCCCCACCTATTTGCAATTATACGGGTTAACATAAATTATTGCAAGATAAAATTACTGACATAAATTTACAAAGTTTTGCCCAATATTTTTACTCTCACCAACAAATTGTGTTGCAGCCGCTTATTAAACACAATACGTTCCGAAAACGCTCCCCCGCCTGTCAAAAAAATTGTGGAAAAATTTTTAAATTTTTTTCCACAAAAAAAGTTGGAGCGCTCCCGCACCCCAACTTTTATGGTTTCTAGTTTTTTCAAATCCGTCGCCTTCGGCGACTCATTCTATCTATTATCTTTTATCTTTTATCTTTTATCTATTATCCGAACTCTCACAACTCCCGCCAGCTTCTCAACCTCGCGGGCGACGTCTTCTTCAATCTTACCGTTCGTGTCCACTATCACATAAGCATACTCGCCTCTTTCGCGGCCTGCGGCATTTACAGTCGTCAGTCCGGAGCCGGTTATAACTTCGACACAGGAGCTTAGAATTCCGTGGTTTCCCTTGGAGATCACACAAAGTCTCCCCTCCCCGGCTCTGTCGATTGAAAGGCAGGGCAGGTTGACGGAGTTTATAATGTTGCCGTTCTTCACATAGTCAATGAGCTCCCGCGCCGCCATAATGGCGCACCTGTCCTCGCTCTCCGGCGTGGATGCACCCAGATGCGGAATGTGCAGAACGCCCGGCACTCCCGCAAGCGCCCCATTCGGAAAGTCCGTGACATAGCGCGCGAGCTTCCCGCTCGCCAGCGCCGCCTTAATCGCCTCGTCATCCGCCAGTTCAGCGCGCGCAAGATTGATTATCCGAACGCCGTCCTTCATCTTCGCCAGCGTCTCGGCGTTAATCATATGGTGGGTCTGACCCTTGATATAAGGCAGCTGCAGGGTAATATAATCGCTGTTCTTATAAATAGCGTCCAAGTTTTTATCAATCTTCACCTTCCGCGAGAGCCCCAGCGCCGCTTCAACCGAAAGATAGGGGTCATAGCCCACAACGCGCATTCCCAAATTGACGGCGGCGTTGGCGACCTTCGCGCCGATCGCGCCGAGTCCGACGACGCCCAGAGTCTTGCCCATAATCTCCGGCCCGATAAAGCTGCTCTTGCCCTTCTCTACGAGAGAAGCCACCTCATCGCCCTTATCGGCGAGAGAGCTCACCCAATTGATGCCGCCGACAATATCGCGAGAGCTGATAAGCAGTCCGCAGAGCACCAGCTCCTTAACCGCCTCGGCATTTGCGCCGGGGGTGTTGAAAACCGCAATTCCGCTCTCGGCGCAGCGGTCGATGGGAATGTTGTTCGTACCCGCGCCCGCTCTTGCAATGCAGAGCAGATTCGGCGCAAACTCCATCTCGTGCAGCTTCGCGCTGCGCACCAAAATCGCCTCCGGGTTCTCTGAATCATTGTCAATATCAAAGCCCGCGTCGGTAAGAATGCCCAGACCCAGATGAGAAATCTTGTTTAAAGCCTTAACCTTATACATTGTGCGCCACCTCAAAATTCTTCATATACTCAACCAGAGCTTTAACGCCCTCGATCGGCTGCGCGTTATAGACGGAGGCTCTCATGCCACCGACAATACGATGTCCCTTGAGATTTGAAAAGCCCTTTGCCGTCGCGCCCTTGACAAATTCGGCGTCCAGCTCGTCATTTCCGGTGCGGAAGGTAATGTTCATGTCGCTGCGTGAGTCAGGTCTCGCGCAGGCCCTAAAGAGCTTGCTCTCAGCCAAATAGTCATAGAGCAGCGCGGCCTTTTCGCTCTTTATCTTCTCCATACCGCTAACTCCGCCCTGTTTCTCGAGCCAATCCAGCACCAGCCCGAGCATATAAATGCACCAGCAGGGCGGCGTGTTGAACATAGAGTCCTTGTCAATCATCCGCTGATAGCTCATCATGAGCGGGGTAAAGCTCATCTCGTGTCCGGCAAGCGACTTGTCGATAATCACGACCGTCAGACCCGCCGGAGCCATGTTCTTCTGCGCTCCGGCATAGATAAGCCCGAACTTGGAAACGTCAACGGGCTTGGAGAGAATGTCGGAGGACATATCGCAGCAAATCGGTACCGCTCCCGTCTCGGGAACATAGCCCCACTCCGTACCGTAAATCGTGTTGTTCGCGCAGTAATAGAAATAATCAGCCGCGGGGTCGAGCTTCAGCTCGCTCTGCGCGGGAATATAGGTGTGCCCCTCCGCCTCGGAAGTGGCCGCGATATTCACCGTGCCGTATTTCTTGGCTTCCTTCATCGCACTGTTCGAGAAGTTGCCCGTCACGCAGTAGTCAGCCCTGCCCGCGCCGTCCGGCTTCATGAGGTTGAGCGGAATCATCGAAAACTGAAGCGACGCGCCGCCCTGCAAAAACAAAATCTCATGCGTCTCCGGAATGGAAAGCGCGCGCCTTAATTTATCCTTTGTGCTCTCATGTATCTGAATAAACGCCTTACTGCGGTGGCTCATCTCCATTACCGAGGTGCCTGTCCCCCCGTAATTCAAAATATCCCGTCCCGCAATCTCCAAAACCTCCGTCGGCAGCGCCGAGGGTCCCGCGGAAAAATTAAAAACTTCGTCTCTGGTCATACTATTGTCCTCCAAACTATTTTCGCCTGTAACAAATTCAACCTACTATACCAAAATCTTCAAGATTATTATACGCATTTCACGTCGTAAAGTCAACCTCTGCACAGTTATTATTCTCGCTCCTGCTCTTGTGCCGAAACACCCACGAGCGCGTTCCCCTCAAGGCCTGTTATAAAAATCTCCCGCGCGTGCCCTCGCCCCTGCTCGCCCATAACCTGCACAAGCGCATAGTTGTCCGCGTGACCCTCCCAGACTCCGTCAGAGCAGGTCTCAAAGACGACCGGCAGGGTTTTCCCCACGCAGGAGCGCAAAAACGCCTCTTCCATGCGCTCAGCAAGCTCTCTCGCGCGCTTAGCTCGAGCGGTCTTCACCGCATTGGTCAGCTGTCCCGGAAGCTGCGCCGCGCTTGTGCCCGGACGCGCAGAATACGGGAAGATGTGCATAGACGAAAACGCGCACTTCTCGATAAAGCTCAGAGTTTTCGCGAAATCCTCCTCAGTCTCCCCCGGAAAGCCGACAATCAAATCCGCCGTCATGCCGCACTCTGGGAAAAACTCCCTCAAAATCTCCGTCGCCTCAAAAAACTGCCGCGTGTCATACCTTCGATTCATCTCCTTGAGCGTCCTGTCACAGCCGCTCTGCAGGGAAAGATGAAAGTGCGGACAAATCTTCCCCGTCGCCCTGAGCCTCTCGGCAAATTCGCGCGTGATTACCCTCGGCTCGAGCGAGCCGAGCCGCAGACGCATAGCCCCGCTCACGGCAGCCATCGCCTCAAGGGCCTCTATGAGGCTGCTTTTCGGCTCGAGATCGACCCCATAGGACGAAATCTCAATCCCCGTCATCACAAGCTCCCCGACGCCCTTTTCAGAAAGCGCGGCGCACTGCGCGGCGCAGCGCTCCTTCGGCAGCGAGCGCGGCCGCCCCCGTGTATAGGGTATAACGCAATAGCTGCAAAAATTCGCGCAGCCGTCTTGAATTTTAAGCGTCGCCCGAGCTCTCCCCTCAAAGGCCCCGCCCGGAAGCTCCTCGAAAATGCGCCGCTTGAACGGCTCGTCCACAAAAACCGCTCTCTCCCGCCTACTGAGCGCGCTCATAATATCCTCAAAAAAGTGCTTTTTATCCCCGCTTCCGTGAACTACGTCCGCGCCCAGCTCCTCTATGCCCTCCCTTGACAGCTGTGAAAGGCAGCCGCAGACCGCCGTTACGGCGTCGGGGTTCTCCGCTTTGAGCCGCCTTAGAGCCTGACGCGACTTTCTCGCGCTCTCGGACGTCACCGCGCAGGTGTTGACTATAACCAAATCCGCGCGCTCTCCCGCCTGCGCCGGAAAAATCCCGCGCTCCTCTAAAAGACCCTCCAGTGCCTGAGTCTCAAACTGATTCACCTTGCAGCCGAGCGTATATGCTCTATATTTCATATGTTCACCTTGGAAAGGACTAAAAATCCATACATTTTTAATCGGTGCTTCCCTTGTATTTTTGTTTGCTTGTGTGTATACTAAATATAACTGATAATTTAAAGAGATAAAGCTGATATTCAAAGAGAAAGAAGAGAGAAAACAATGCGAATTTATCTTGACAACGCCGCGACAACCCCCGTGCGACCCGAGGCCGCGAAGGCCGCCATAGACGCCATGACAGTGCGCTACGGCAACCCCAGCTCTAGTCACACCATGGGCAGAGAAGCCACCGAAATGCTCGAGAGCGCAAGAGCGCAGCTCGCCGAGGCTCTGGGCGCAAAGCCGGAGGAGCTGCACTTCACCTCCGGCGGCACCGAGGGCATAAACACCGCCATACGCATGGGCGCACTTTCAATGTCCCGCCGCGGCAAGCACATTATAAGCTCCCTTGCCGAGCACAGCGCCACGACTCACAGTCTGGACGAGCTTGAAAAGCAGGGCTTTTCCGTAACGCGCCTCAAGCCGCAAAGAGACGGCTCCGTTAGTGTCGAGCAGGTCGAGGCCGCCCTGCGGGATGACACCGTTATGGTCTCGCTCATGCTCGTCAACAACGAAACCGGCGGCGTAACTGATATAGCCGCCGTCTCGCAGCTTCTAAAATCCAAAAACAGCCCCGCTCTCTTGCACACGGACGCTGTCCAGGGCTTTCTCAAAGTACCCTTCACGGTGAAATCCCTGGGGGTAGACCTGCTCAGTCTCAGCGGACATAAAATACACGCCCCAAAGGGCGTGGGCGCTCTCTTTATCAGAGACGGCGTGAAAATCCATCCCCTGCTCGTCGGCGGCCCGCACGAGGGAAATCTCCGCGCGGGAACTCAGGCAATGCCCGCGATTATGGCGCTGGGCGTCGCGTCACAGCTCGGCTCGCGGGAGCTTACCGAGAGCCTGAGGCATATGTCGCAGCTGAAAGCGGCTCTCCAATCCCGCCTTACGGATGAGATTCCCGGTCTGCAAATCCTCTCGGGAGCCGCCCCGCATATAATCAGCATCTCCCTGCCCGGCCATCGCAGCGAAACGCTCATGAACTTTCTCGAGGCGCGCGAAATCTTCGTCTCAAAAAGCTCCGCCTGCAAAAAGGGCGCACGCAGCCACGTCCTCGAGGCGATAGAGCTGCCCCCCGCCGTAATCGACGGCGCGCTGCGAATCGGACTGTCCCACTACAGCACGCTTGAGGAGATTACCGCCCTTATTGACAGCCTAAAGGAGGCCTTCGAAACCCTATTTAAGAAGCTATAAGTTCAGCAGAAGTGATTTAACAATATTTCTCGATTGTCAATTTTCAATTCTCAATTCTCAATTGTCTTTATCGTGCCAGGGAGCCTTGTCCGCACTGCTTTGGGCGGGGTCTTCCTGGTCTGTTTTTTCGGAAAGCTTGACGGGCTGACGGGTTTCGGGGTCTATGTGATCGAGGTCGATATAGACCTCGTTATCCAGCGGCAGACCCCGTTTTTTAAGCTGCTTTTGCACCAGATAGCGAATCGCGGCATAGATCACCACAAAGAGCGGCACCCCGATAATCATCCCGACGGGCCCGAGCAGTCCCGCCCCGACGATAATCGCAAACATCACCCAAAAGCCGGAAAGCCCCGTCGCATTGCCCAGAATCTTCGGCGCGAGAATGTTCCCGTCAAACTGCTGCAAAACAATAATAAACAGCACGAATATAAGGCACTGCAAGGGCGAATACATGAGCACGATGAGGGCAGAGGGAATCGCCCCGATAAAGGGTCCGAAAAAGGGAATGATGTTCGTAACCCCGATGATAATCGCAATCAGCACCGCGTCCTTAATGCCTATCAGCAGGCAGCCGAGATAGCAGAGCACCCCAACCGCCAGCGCATCCAGCAGCTGTCCGGCGAAATATCCCATGAAGGATTTGTTGGTAAAGCGCAGAACATTCAGCAGATTGTTGCTCTGCTTGAGGGGCAAAACGCTGTAGACCAGCCTCTTGCTCTGCGCGGCAAATCTCTCGCGGTTATACATTATATAGACCGAGGCGACAACCGCGATAAAGAAATTCATAAGCGCTCTTATAACGCTGAAAACGCCGATGGAGACGTTGATTATAAGCTCGTTCATCTCCGGCAAAATCTCGTTTGCCCATTTCGTCAGCGATTCCTCAACGTTTCCCAAAAGATCAGTTAAGACGGCGTTAACGGTCTCATGCTCGGCAAGGGTCGTGTTCGCCCAGTCAACAACTGCCTGAACGCTGACGTCCAGATTCGAAATTATACTCCTAATGCTGTTATAGAGCGCCGGAAGAACAATCCACAGCAGCAGCGCAACCGCGCCCAGAAGCGCAACAATCGCAAGCGTTACGGAAAAACCGCGGCCAAAGTTATCGGCGCGATGGGCGTTCTTCTTAAAAATCCTCTCCCCCAGCACGCTGCCCGCCACTCTCTCTAAGAGCTTGACCAGCGGCGTCAGCAGATATGCGATAACCAGACCCCAGATTATGGGCGTGAGAATGGTGTTGATCTCCTTAAAAATCGCCCTTATGCCCGACCAGCGCTGAATAATCCAGAAGACCGCCAGACAGGCAAGTATAACCACCAGAGCCGTAAGGCCCCAATAGAGATACTTTTTGTCCCATTTGAACTTACTCATAGCCTGTCCGTTCCCGCCTTAATAGTTTTTGGTCAGCCACTTGTATCCAACCGCTTCCCTAACCGGAGTTGGTTGACACTCAGCGTCACTGCGCCCTGACGTATTTCTTGACGTCGTCGCCGACGAGCGCCGGATCACAGGTGGCGCTGATTGTAAATTTCACGCCCTCCGCCTCGCCGAAGGCGTCAAGCTCGGCTATGAGCGCGCCCATGCCGTCCAAGCCCACGTCGCTGAACATTTTAAAGAAGTTGTCGATGAAAATGTGTGTAATATCATAGTTTGCCGCGTGAAGCCCCGAAATGAAGCCCTTGAAAAACTCAGCCGCGCCGAATTTATAGTCTGAGGCGTGTATAAGACGAACAGTGTAAGGGATGTCATAGGTGAGCTTTTTGTCTTTTTCAAGACAGATTACGCTGCCGTTTTCTTCTTCAACCGCTTTCCTTACCAGATCTACCAGCAACTTTGTTTTCCCGCTTCCCTTGAGACCCAGAATTAACCTAACCATGGCAACCACCCTCCTAGCAAGTTTTCTCTATAGTACCACAGAAAACCCCAGACTTCAAATGTCAAGTTGTTAACATTTTCATTCCCGTTCTTGAAGCATCTTAAACATATTCTTTTTATATGCCTCAACTCCCGGCTGGTTAAAGGGATTGACCCCGGAAACATAAGCCGAAAGCGCGCAGCTCATCTCAAAGAAGCAAACAAGCTCTGCAAAGCCCTCCTCGTCCCTTCTCGACGCGGTAATCGCTATGTTCGGAACGTCGCCCTTGATGTGCGCGCCCGCAACAGCCTTGGTTACTATCCTTTGAACCTCGCCGAATTGCACCCCCGCCAAGTAATTCAGCCCGTCGCGGTCGCGCAGCTCAAAGGGCACCTTAAGCTCGGCGCCGTCGTCCTCAAAGGAGACGACCGTCTCCATCAGCCTGCGCGGGCCGTCCTGAATAAACTGCCCCATGGAGTGCAAATCCGCGCTGAATTCAACAGATGCCGGGTAAATCCCGATACCGTTTTTGCCCTCGCTCTCGCCGAAAAGCTGCTTCCACCACTCCGCCATAAAGCGAAAGGACGGTTCAAAGCAGGCTAAAATCTCAATCTGTCTGCCCAGCCCGTAGAGATGCTGACGCACCCCGGCATAGATCCAAGCGGGGTTCTCAGAAGAGCGCAAATCCAGATCATGCAGCTCGCGCACGGCGCAGTTTAAAACCTTCTCAATGTCAATTCCCGCAACCGCCATGGGCAGCAGCCCGACGGCAGAGAGCACCGAAAAGCGCCCGCCCACGTCGTTCGGAACAATAAAGCGCTCCCAGCCCTCGGAAACCGCCGTGTCGTGCAAAATGCCGCGCTGGGCGTCCGTCGTCGCGATAATGCGCCGCTTCGCGCCCGCCGCGCCATATTTTTTCTCCAGCAGCGCCTTGAACACCCTAAAGGACAGAGCCGGCTCAAGCGTGCCGCCCGATTTAGAAATCACATTCACCGTAAAATCGCGGTCGCCGATAAGCTCAATAATCTCGCTTATAGCCGCCGGCGAAACGCCGTTTCCGGCAAAGAACACGTCGGGCGTGTCCTTCTTTTTCATATTATAGTTCGGCGAGCGCAAGAGATCAATCGCGGCCTTCGCCCCGAGATAAGAGCCGCCTATACCGATAACAACCAGAGCCTCGCTATTGCCGCGAATTCGCGCGGCAGCCGACAAAATCGCCTTAAGCTCTCCGGCCTTGACCCTCTCCGGCAGCTCCAGCCAGCCTGTGTATTCCGCGCCCTCTCCGCTGCGCTCAAAAAGCGTCCTATGCGCGTTCGAAACCTTAGAAAAGTCCGGACCCGTCGGACCGAAGAATTCCTTCGCCCCGGATATGTCGATTTTAACCATTGTGCTTTGCCTCTTTCGTGTGTTATATATGTCGTTATATCCTGTTTACAGGCACTGAATATTATAATACATTCCCCATCTTTTTTCAAGGGAAATTTTGTCATTATCCCTCCCGCGTGGGGACAAGCTGCCCCGCCCCAATGCATATAACTCCAAAAGTGGGAAACCCACGGCAAAATTGGTCCTGCAGACACTAACTGAGCGTTAGTGTCTGCATTACACCTTACTTCCCGAATAATTTCAGCAGTAGCTTTCCGTAAATTTTAAACGTCGTGAGCCTCTCGACGGCGCTTCCCGCCAGCAGCGGAACTCGCGTCAGCTCCTCATCACCGCTTCTGACAATCACCTCGCCTAGTCTCGCGCCCTTATCGATCGGCGCCACCAGAGACTCCGGCAAAACAATCTCATAGCTTAGGTCCTTCGCCGCGCCCTTTTCAACAAGCATCCCCGCCTGACCGGAGTATTCCGGCTGGAGACTGTTCGTCTCGCCCAGCTCAACCGCCACCGGCGGCAGAGCCTCCGGCGCGCGCAGCGAACACAGCTCAAAATTGGCAAAGCCATAGCTGAGCAGCGCCTTCGCGCTCTCAAATCGCTCCGCACTCGTCTGCTCGTGCATGACAACCGCTATATACTCCGTGCCGTCCCGCATAGCCGACGCCGAAAGACAGTACATCGCCTTCTTGGTAAAGCCGGTTTTAAGCCCCGTCGCCCCGTCAAAGAACCTAACGAGCTTGTTTGTATTCGTCAGAGCCGATTCTCCGCCGCGCAGCGAGTCCATCCAAATCGTCGTATAGTCCTTGATGTCCTCATGGAACAGCAGCTCCCGCGACATAAGCGCAATGTCATAGGCGCTGGTATAGTGGTTATCGTCGTCAGTCAGCCCCGTGCAGTCCATAAAATGCGTATCCGCCATTCCGAGCTGCTCTGCGCGCTCGTTCATCCTCGTCACAAAGGCGCTCTCAGATCCGGCTATGCGCTCGGCCATAGCAACGGCGCAGTCATTGGCGGAGACGACGGCTATCGCCTTGACCATGTCGCCGACCGTCATCTTCTCGTTTTCCTCCAGCCAAATCTGACTGCCCCCCATAGACGCCGCATACGACGAGCAGGTCACCTGATCCTTATACGCGATATTTCCGGCGGCAATCTCCTCCATAATGAGAAGCAGCGTCATGACCTTCGTCACGCTCGCCGGAGCCAAGCGCTCGTGGGAGTTTTTTTCATAGAGCACGCTCCCGCTCGTTTTTTCCATCAGCACGGCGCTGGGCGCCGTCACCTGCAAAATATCCTCGCCCACGGGCTCAACAGCATAGGCGGAAACTGTTGACGCCAAGAGAGCCGCAATCAGTATCATAAGAGCAATTTTTTTCATAAAAAAACCTCCGCAAAACAAGCCTCACCAAACTATATGGCTTGTATGCAAAGCTTATGCCCCGCGAGAGCAAAAACTAATTCCAAATCCCTCTGCCGACCCGAATATCAAAATACACAAATTTTCACAAAATTTTCCTCAAAAGATTTAAGCCTATTCAATTCGACTGAATATTACAAAACTCACCCCCTTTTCTCAAATCAAGTATTTGCAAGGGTTTTCAACATTTTCAACAGGGTTTTCAACACTAATCGCAGAAATCTACCGGCGAATTATTCATAATTCCCAATCCTGACCGCAATCTTTCCGATAAAAGACCGGTTTCCAGCTCAAAATTTTCTATTGACAAAACAAAAGTTTTGTGCTTGAGGTAAACATTACCGAACAGTTTTGCTCCGCAAAAAAATTCAAACGAAAGCCCAACGAAGTGGGTTTCGTTTGAAAGAGGAGGAGCACACTTGCGAGTGAGCGTTTGTGCTTGCACAGACGCGAGGGATGCTGGTGTTGCTCCGACGACGTGGCGGGCTGCATCCAAAACTGGCGGAAAAGGGCGTCGCCCTTTTCCGACAAGCTATTCAATCTGTTTATACATCGCAGGGGCGTCCGCCTTCGCGGCGGTCTCATTGACCGCTAAAACCTCCACGCGCGTAATGCGCCCGCCGAGCCTCAGCTCAATTACGTCCCCTATTTTGACATTATAAGAGGGCTTGGCGATTTTCCCGTTCACCTGAACCCTCTGGGAGTCCGCCGCCTCGGCGGCCACCGTGCGCCGCTTAATAAGCCGCGACACCTTCAAATACTTATCCAACCTCATTCTTCGTCCCTCGTTTTTTTGTTGTCGCGCCCCGCGCGACTCCATAAATTGTCAATTCTCAATTGTCAATTGTCAATTAGTCTCCCCACGCTCTTCCCTTTTCGCAAACTCCCCGATAAACTCATCACAACTCTTCTGCAGCGCCATCTCCGGATCGACCCCTGCGGCTCTCGCAAGCGAAACCGCCGAGAAAAGCAGCTCCCCCAGCGCGCCCTCCGCCTTATCGGAGTCTCCCGCGCCGAGCGCCGACTCAAAGCCCGCCAGCGCGCCGCGAAGCTTGTCCGCCGCATTTGGGAAATCCGCTCCCGCTTTACTCGCCTTCTTCAGCAGCTTCTCCGCTCGCCAAAGCGCAGGCAGGCTCTTTGCAACAGCCTCCAGCGACTTCGTTACCGTGGTCTGACTCTTCTCCCTGCGCTTTAGCTCCTCCCAGTTGACTAGCACCTGCCCGGAGCCTTCAACCTGCACGTCTCCAAAGACGTGCGGATGCCGGAAAATAAGCTTCTTACAGGCCGCGTCCGCGACGGCGTCCACGTCGAAAACGCCCTTCTCCTCCTCAATGCGCGAGTGGAAAAGCACCTGCATCATTAAGTCGCCCAGCTCCTCCTTCAAGTGATCAGGAGAGCCCTCGTCAATCGCCTCGCAGACCTCATAGGCCTCCTCCAAGAGATTTCGGCGAATGGATTCGTGGGTCTGCTCTATATCCCAGGGGCAGCCCCCCGGCGAGCGCAGCAGCGCGATAATCGCGCGAAAATCCTCAAGGTTATACTGCGCCTTAAACTCAAAATCAACCATGCGTTACTGTCCTCTTTATATCAGTGTTTCGGCGTATACACCCGCAAAAGCTTCGCCAGCTTCTCACCCTTGGGGATGAGGCGCATATCCTCCATCGTAATGGCGCGCGTTATAATCGTCAGAACGATATATGCCGCCGCGGCAACTCCCACCGCCGCAACAAGCGCAATCAGAGTCTCCATCCTCGTCGGATCATCCCCCGCGCCAAGAATCCCAAGAACCGCCGGATAGATGAGCCAGGCCAGAGCTCCCATCACCAGAGAGTTTACAAGCGGCTTTAAGAACACCTGCCCTATCGACGGGCGATTATCAAGCTTAGTCATTATAAATAAAAGGTTCAGCCCGAACATTATCAGATTGCAGATCAAAATCCCAATCGGCGCGCCGTAAATACCCACCTCGGGCTTGCCCACCAGCACCCACTGCACTCCGACCGTAGCCGCCGCCCCGATAAGCATCGCCGTCACCGGAAGCCTCTCTTTACCCGAGGCCTGCAAAATCGCCTGCATCATGAGTGCCAGACAAAGGAAGAAGGAAGAAGCGCCCATAATCGCCAGAAGCCCGCCGCCCGCGACGTTGCTGCCGTAATACAGCCCGTTCATGATAGGCGCGGCAAGCACGCTCAGGCCGACCGCCATGGGCAGAGTGATGATAGCCGAAATCCTCATCGACGAGCTGATAACCTCCTTGGCCTCGCTGTGCCGCCTTGTAATCAGGCAGCCGGAGAGCGCCGGAATAACGCTGACCGTCAGCGGCGTAATAATCGCCGTAGGCAGGTTATAGAGCGTCTGCGCCTTGGAATAAACGCCGAACAGCTGCATAGAGCTCTCCTCGCCCAACCCTAACCCGTTCTGCAAGCGCGCCAAAATAATCTTCGTGCTCACGAGCGCAATAACCGCGAACACACAGGAGCCGAGCGCAATGGGCACGCCAATCTTCACCAGATTTTTCAGTACCCTGCCGCTGCCTTCGGCGGAATCGTCGAAGGCTCTCCCCTCATAGCGCGCGCTCTCGGTGCGAGCACGCTTGACAACCAAAACGCCGATATATATGCAAGCGGCTAAGCTTCCCACGGCAACGCCCGAAGTCGCTCCCGCCGACATAACTGCGCTGCTCTTACCCATGCTCCTGAATATAAGCAGCATCCCTATGCCGAAGATAACCTTGACCCCCACCTCAATAACCTGCGAAACAGCGGTGGGACGCATATCGGAAAGCCCTTGGGAATAACCCCGAAACGCACTCATGACGCAGCAGATTAAAATAGAAGGCGCCAGCGCCATAATTGACTGACTCGCGCGAACGTCCTGCATGAATATGGCAAGCTCCGTCGGCCAGATGAGCATCGCGAGGCTCCCCGCCGCGCCCAGAACCACAAACGCGCCTATCGCCACGGAGAAAATCCGCTTCACCTGCACAGGCTTTTCCAAATTGTTCGCCTCGGATATCAGCCTTGCCACAGCAACCGGCAGCCCGGCGGTAGACAGCGCCAGAATAACCCCATAGAGGTTATAAGCCACCTGAAACAGTCCGTAACCCTCGTCGTCGAGGATGTTCCCCATCGGAATCTTATACAGAAAGCCCATCAGCTTAACCACTACAACCGCAACGGTCAAAATGGCAGCTCCGTGCAAATAGTTTTGGTTCTTATCAGAAGCCATCAAAATTCTCCACTGAATTAAAAATCTACCTTCGAAATACCTCGTAGAGTTTTGCCCCGCAGGGCAAAATAGATTTAAATCGTTTTTTTCAGCGGCGTGTACGGTGAAAAAAACTCTTCTCAGACCGCGAGTCGCCGCGCAGCGGCACGTGGCGGTCTGCAACCTAACTGGCGTGAAATGCCTTTGGCATTTCACGACAAGCTCTTGATAATATTTCTAATATTATCCGGCATACTAATTTATATGCCGCAAGTCCCGGTGCTAATCTCATTACGCCGCACCGGAGTAACTTTACACCAAATCACTGGAAAAATCAAGTAAAAGCCGCCCGATATTTTCCTGCCCCCGAGTAATATAGTTAATTATTTATAAATATTTAGTCATTTACTGTTAAAAGTTCTTGTTTTATTTTAACTTGTTTGTTATAATTTGTTATAATTTGTAAAACCTTGTCTCCATCGTCCCACATATATCTGTTATCTCTTATCTGCTATCTGCATTTTCCCTTTCGTAAAAGGAGATCGACATCATGGATTCAATACTCTCGCTTAGCGCCGTTTTCGAGCCTGTTCGTCAGCCCATTATAGTAACAGGCGAGGGCAAGGTCATCTTTGCCAACATCGCTGCGCTGGGCGCCTTCGGAAAAGACGTTACAGAGACCCCACCGGATCAGCTTTTCCCTCCCGAAATGCTCTCCAACACAGCCGAAAGGCTCATGTGCTCGGTGGAGCTTCTCGGGAAGAGGGCAAAGGTATTGGCAATCCGCCGCGGCTCAAACAGAATATTCTATCTTGATCCCGAGCCGGACGAGGCCGCCTCCGGAATCATGATCACGAGCCATATGTCCAGCTATCTGCGAAACTGCGTAACCGGACTTAAAATCGCCGCTGACCGCTGTTTCAGCCAGCTCGAGACCGGCGGCGCGCCCGATCCTCGCCTGGTCTCCATTCTCTACCACTACTATTACCGTCTCGCGCGCTCGATAACCCAAATTGACAGCGCCGACAAGCTCTGCCGAAGGGAGTTCTCCTTCCGTCCCGCTCCTATGGACCTCTCGGAGGTCTGCCAAACCTTTATCGAAACCCTCTCCTCCCTAACGTCAGATCGCGGCGTCAAGATAAATTTCACGGCGGAGCCGGGCAGACTCATAGCCTTCGCCGACAGCTCTTTAGTTGAGATGCTGCTTCTGAATCTCTTCTCAAACTGCCTGAAAAACTGCTCCCCCGGCGATGAAATCTCCCTAGACCTCAGCCGCGACCCGGGCAAAATCGCCCTCTCTCTGGGCGACACCGGTCAGGGCATCCCCGAAAATGAGCTCTCTGAAATCTTCTCCCTGCCCACGAACAACTCTGTTTTCCTGCACGAGGGAATCGGACTGGGGCTCTTTATCTCCCACGAGATCGTCCGTCTGCACGGCGGCACCCTCCTAATCGAGAGCCGCGAGGGCGAGGGCGTCCACATCCGCGTGCTCCTGCCGACCGGCGACGAGTCAACGGGCGTACTCAACTCCCCCCGCGCTGAATACTCAACCGGCGGAATGTCCCTTTTCCTCACGGGACTTGCCGACGCTATCCCCAGCAGCCACTACGGTCTCAAATTTGAAGATTAATCACTAAACTCGCGTTTAATATTTTCCTATTTTGTCTGATTTTTACTATTGACAAAACGCACTATATATAATAGTATGTCACTCAATACAGCAAAAAGCTGTGATGAGGAACAAGTAACCCCCCTATAAAATCGCTCAGAGAGTTGCCGGTCGGTGAGAGGCGCGCGGAAAACGGGATCGGCGAATACATCCTCTAGCTTCGCACCGAACGGCAAAATGGCTCAGTAGGCTGCGGCGGGTGCGCCCGTTAAAGCGTCGGGGTCATTGCACATCGCTTTTCGCGACGGAAGTGACCTATTAAGGCAGTCGGCGCGAGTCGGCTGTAAACCAAGGTGGTACAGCGAGTTTTCGCCCTTCGGATTTTCCGAAGGGTTTTTCATTTTGCCCAAACCGCCAAATACTATTAGGAGGAACAAACACCATGCCAATCACAGACTTTCTTGAGAGAAACGCGAACGACTTTCCGGACGAGACCGCCCTCGTGGAAATCAACCCCGAGCACGAGCACACAGCCGGCTCAAGCTGGAAGGAATTCAGCCTCGTCGAGCTCAACTACAACGAGAACACCTACCGCCGCGAGATTTCATGGCGCGACTTCGACTGCCGCGCAAACCGCTTTGCCCATCTTCTCATGGCAAACGGCGTCAGACCCGGCGACAAAGTAGGAATCCTTCTGATGAACTGCCTCGAGTGGCTGCCCATCTACTTCGGCGTCCTCAAATCCGGCGCGCTCGCCGTACCTCTCAATTACCGATACACCGCCGACGAAATCGCTTACTGCTTAGACCTCGCCGACTGCTCGCTGCTAATCTTCGGCAACGAATTTCTCGAGCGCGTCGAAGCCAAAAAAGACTCTCTCCCCAAGCTTCGCAAGCTCTACTATGTCGGAGCCTCCTGCCCGGACTGGGCGGAGAGCTACTACCAGTTCATGAGCTACTGCTCCAGCCGCAAGCCCCCGATCGAATTCACCGACGACGACTTCGCCGCCATCTATTTCTCCTCCGGCACAACGGGCTTCCCGAAGGCGATACTGCACAAGCACCGCAGCCTCACACACGCCGCCCTGTGCGAGCAAAACCACCACGGTCAAAAGCGCGGCGACTGCTTCCTGTGTATGCCGCCCCTGTACCACACCGGCGCGAAAATGCACTGGTTCGGCTCACTCGTCTCCGGTAGCCTCGGCGTACTCCTGCGCGGAATCAGCCCCAAGTGGATACTCGAGACCGCCGCAAGCGAGCGCGCGACAAATGTCTGGCTCCTCGTACCTTGGGCACAGGACATCCTCGACGCCCTCGACCGCGGCGACGTAAAGCTCGCCGATTACGATCTCTCCGCCTGGCGGCTCATGCACATCGGCGCGCAGCCCGTACCCCCCGCCCTCATTAAGCGCTGGATGGAATACTTCCCCCACCACCAATACGACACCAATTACGGTCTCTCCGAATCCATAGGCCCCGGCTGCGTCCACCTCGGCGTAGAGAATATACACAAAGTCGGCGCAATCGGCATCCCCGGCTTCGGCTGGGAGTGCCGCATAGTCGACGAGAAAAAGCAGCTCGTCTCCCCCGGCGCCGTCGGCGAGCTCGCCGTGCGCGGCCCCGGCGTCATGACGGAATACTACCACAACGAGCAGGCGACGCTCGAGTCCCTCTCGCCGGACGGCTGGCTCTGGACCGGCGACATGGCGCGCCAGGATGAAGACGGCTTCATCTGGCTCGTCGACCGCAAAAAGGACGTCATAATCACCGGCGGCGAGAACCTCTACCCCGTCCAGATCGAAGATTTTCTACGCGGCAACGACAAGATAAAAGACGTCGCCGTAATAGGCCGCGCCCACCCGCGCCTCGGCGAAATCGCCTGCGCGATAATCGAGCTCAAACCCGGCGCCACCTCCTCAGTCGAGGAGATGAACGCCTTCTGCCATGACCTGCCGCGCTACAAGCGCCCGCGCGAAATCATCTTCGACACTATCCCGCGCAACCCGACCGGCAAAATCGAAAAGCCCGCCCTGCGCAAAAAATACGGCAGCGTGGACCTGGTCTCCCAGCAGACCGGCGCCTAGCAAATCTCGAAATCCCATATATTAAAACAAAAGCGTCGCCCTCGGCGCTTTTGTTTTTTATTATGTTAACTCTTCAGTAAAATAACTCTCTTTTTTACAAAAACTTCATACCGTATTAAATTTCAGCCTATAAACACTTCTTTCGTGCGGTTAAATACTATAAAAACATCATACTATAGCTTTTAAGCAAAATTATTGCGAAAAACTTTTTTCAAAATACATCATTCCGGCTGAATTGAATGAATAAACCCTCTATGTTAAAATTAACTATTAAAATATTATGTATACTAACAATATTTAACATGAGAGGTAACGAAAAATGAGAAAAGAACTTTCAAAAGTCCTGTCCATGCTCCTCGCCGTCTGCATGGTCCTCGGCCTTTTTGCCATCGCCCCTGTATCAGCAGACGCTGCGGAGGCTGAAGTTGAGGAAGTTGAGGATGCGCCCACCATTACCTACATATCTCCAGATCACGAAAATTGGACATCCCTAAAAGAAAAGGTTAATCCGAACCTTGGCCTAGATTTAGTTTTAACTTTTTCTGAGCCTATGGATACCGCTATTGGGAATGCTCGTTTAAGAAAGTTTAATGATGATAGATATATAGTTCCAACTACTACTAGTTGGACTGACGATAACAGGAAGTTGACGATATCTGTTGCGGCGAATGCTGAATATTTCACGTATGATACGCAATATGAGTTTTTTGCTCCCAAGGGTAGTCTAACGGATGCTAGTAAATTTCATACTCCTATCGCTTCAAATTCGTTAGATGAAAATCTCCGCTTCACCTTCACCACCATTGACGCGCCTAAGGTGCAAATCTGGTGGAATGAAACCGATTCCTCCGTTTCCACCGATTATGTTCCCGGTCAGAGGGCAACCCTGCCTAATGTTGTGCTATATAAAGATTTAGGCGGCACTACCGGTTGGTGCGACGCTGGTACTGATACAATTCTTGATCAAGCCGATCTCTCCGATAGAAATGATCATACCGGCTGGACGCTCAACTGGACAGGCACCACGCAGGCAGGAGCCGCCTATAACTCTTCCGACGCTCCCGTCCTCGCTGGCAACTACGCAGTCACCGCCACATATGATTACGGCGGATATGACATCACCGGCGAAGCGAATTACACCATCACTGACACCACCTACCCGACCATTGACTTTCCGCTACCCACCGCCAAATACGGCCCGGAGGACGCAGATAAATACGTTCCGAACGATGCTCTCACCGGCATCGTCGGCAAAGTCGACAGCACCAAACCTCTCATTCTTACCTATAATTTCTCCGAGCCAATGCGCGCGGCTATCGGCAACGCAACTCTTAAAACTGGCGGCGTAGCCGTTCCAAACACTGACAAATCCGTCTACTCTCATGCGTGGAGTAATGGCGGCAAAACTCTTACAATCACGGTCAATGCCAATGCTCTCTTGCCGGGCACGGATTACGTCTTCTATGGCACCGACAACCCAATTCGCGACCGGAACGGTCTCGCGCTGAGTGCGGATTCGACAGGTACTAACATTGACTTCTCCTTCTCCTTCACCACCGCAGCGGACACAACCCAACCGCAGCTGAATAGTTTCCTCCTCCCTGGCGATGATGAAGAATTCGGTGTGAATCCGGGTCAAGACTTCACTATTACAGGTGACGTCTGGGTGGACCGGGAATTTCCTATCACGGTTGTGTTTGACGAGCCGATGAAGAAGAACAGCTTCAAGGCTTCTCTCACCCCCGTTGACGCTGCCGGTGTATCGCTGCCGGACAGAGAAGTGCTCTCGGCAACCCAAAGCCAGTGGAGTGCGGACGGCACTACCCTGTCTTTCTCGCTCCCGTCCAATATGTCCTACGGTACGCGCTATAAGATGGTTTTAACCGGAAGCAGCGCAAAGCTCGAAGACCTCGCCGGTAACGAATTCTATTTCGGTTCCGATTTCGCCCTCTATTTCACGACCCAATCCGCCCCGCAAACCAGCGATGAACAGCTCATCTTAGAAGAAGATGGTCTCTATCTGGTAAAAGATGATGGTACCACTCGGATTTCGAGGAAACTTGTGCCGGAAGTAAATCTTAACGGATTGTACAATGGCTTCCAGAGCGGTACATATACTTTTGACGGAAGCACTCTCACGCTCAACAACGTGGTATACTATTCGACTACCGACATTGCGCTGATAATTCAAACAGGCGATGACGTAAAAATCAATATCACTGGAGCAAACAGCTTTATCTCGAACAAAAAGAATGCCACTTCTGACTCCGTCGGTATTTACTCTTTCAGTAGTCTTACGATTGAAGCAGCCAATGGAACCGCCACGCTCTATGCTAAGGGCGGTGTTAACACGACGGCTAGAAACTTCGGCGTATTTATGTATCAGGGTTTGCTGACGATTAACAGCGGCAATCTGATCGCCGAAGGCCGTAATGGTGGAGACGCTAGTCGCGGAATAAACGGAAACAAAATAACAGTTAACGGCGGCTCATTGACTGCAAAGGGTTTCGATGGTGCCGTAGTCTTTAACAATAAAGAATTCGTCGCTCCAACGTGGAACTATGAGTATTCATATGGCGATCTCGATGAGGATGAAGTCCTAACTTACATTGTCAGCAAACCTGATTCTGCTGGAAAAATGGTTCCTCAAGACGCTCTTCAAGAATCCGCAGCGGCTATCGAAAAGACAAACTTTGTAAATAACCAATACGCCTACATCGCCGTCCTGCCGGAGATAACAACCAAAACTCTCGCCCCGATGACAGCCGGAACAGCCAATACATATGGCCTTAGTGCAAAAGGCGTCCAACCGGTAACGTGGGATTTGACCGATATTGACTGGGACGAAGAAAGCATTTCGCCCAACGCTAATACTAATAATATTGATATCAACATCACTCAAGCTGGTGTAATCACCGTTGGTAAAGATACCCCCTACGGCACTTACACCTTCATCGTCACCCTCACCGACTCCGTCGGTAAACACAACGTGCGCTACACGCTGGTAGTCGAACCGTTGGAAAAAATCGTAACTGCAAATTTCAATTCTTCTCAACATAAAAACATCCCCAATTCAACAGCCTTCGGCCATGTATACGGTGATGCGACCCAAACATCTTTCCATCCAATTATGGTTTTGTGGGAATCCTACGACCTAAAAACTGAAATTGAAAGAATTAAATGGAATGACTCCTTCGATCCTGCTATTTGGTCTCTCAGTTGGACCGGCGAGACTGACGACGGCAATGAATACGACAGCAGTGTCACTCCTACAGACCCCGGCGTCTATCATGCAGTAGTAACCTATGACGACAGTATAATTCTTTCTGTCTCCGAGCCTTCCCCTGCCTATACAATCGCCCCCAAAACCCTCACTTGGGCGACGAACGGCAAGGTTTTTGACAAAGACTACGACGGAACGACAGCCTCGACAATCGACTCCAATAATCTGCCCAGCCTTGTGGGGATTATAACCGACGACACGGTGGCAGTGGACATTTCTGCTGCGACTGCGCCCTTTCCGAATTCAGGAGCTTTACCACAGTTGCGATACCTAAATGGCGTCGGCTTCGGAATCACGGGTGCGCACGCTTGGAAATACACCATCTCAACTCAGCCCAGACTGACAGGCAAGATTAACCCCGCCGAAATCACCTTCCCCGATGCTATTGAAGATACCTACCTCAATGGTCTGTTTGCCGAGTTTTCCACTACAGATCCGGATACGTATAGAACGATAAGAGAGCAGCTTCAGAACCTTGCACAAGCGGCAATCGGCGTACAAACGGGTACTGAACCCGACCAATACGAGAGCGTGGCCGGCGAATATAACTGGTATGTCTACGACGACGATCTGGAAGAATATCGTAAGGTCAATTCCGTTCAAGATCAAAACGACCTTGCGCTGGGCACTCACACGCTTTACATCGGATTCACCACCAGTAACACGAACTACGAATCTCCTCAATACTATGGCCCCGTTACCGTCATAGTCACAAACAACACCATCACGGGCACTGTCAGAGACAAAGAATATAACGGCACCAGCACCTTTACTTTCAGCAGCTTGGTTGTCAAAAATTCATTGGATGTAACGATAGCAAATTACAATATTGATCCGATCGGCTTCTCCTTCCAGTGGTATGAGCTTGATGGGTCGCTTGTCAGCGGAAGTCCTAAGGACGTGGGTACCTATTATGTCCAAGTCACCTATAACAACGGGACGGACTACGCCTCCGCCATCATCGGCGACCCGACGGACCCCGACGAATGCTACACCATCACCGAACCCGTCAATCCCCCTCCCCCCCCACCCGGCGGCGGTGGCGGCGGTGGCGGCGGCGGTGGCGGCGGTGGCGGCGGCGACCCCGTAGCCGAAGAGTTCACCGTTACCTTCAATTCAATGGGCGGCACTGCGGTTGCCAGCCAGACCGTTGACTCCGGCGAGACCGCAATCGAGCCGAGAGACCCGATCTATACCGGATATGCCTTCATCGGCTGGTTCACGGACGAGGACTGCACCGAGGAATATGACTTCGACGACGCAGTTACCGCCGACCTCACCCTCTACGCCGGCTGGGTAAAAGAGCCCGAAGCTTGGGACAACCCCTATACTGACGTCAAAGAGAGCGACTGGTTCTATAACGACGTCATGTTTGTAACCGTTGAAGACCTCATGAATGGCACCACAGACACCCTCTTCTCCCCCTCTAGCACCACCACAAGGGCTATGGTAGCCACCATACTCTACCGTCTGGAAAATGAGCCTTCAGTTGCAGGATTAAGTACCGATTTCACCGATTTATCGGCTGATTGGTACAGAAACGCCATAATCTGGGCAGATAACAGAGGAATTGTCAATGGCGTCTCATCCACCAAATTTGCTCCCGATTCCCCTGTCACAAGAGAGCAATTAGTAACGATTTTGTTCCGCTATTCGGTCTATAAAGGCTATAACACGAACCTTTCAGACAACTTAGCTGGTTACACCGACGCCTCTCAAATCTCCTCCTATGCCCTCCCCGCCTTCAAATGGGCTGTCGCCACCGACCTCATAAACGGCCGCTCTGACACAACGCTTGTCCCCGGCGGCGAGACCCTCCGCAGAGAGCTTGCGGTAATCCTAACCCGCTTCGTTACCTACACAAATAGTTAGTATTAGGCGTTAAAACAACCTAAATCAGCACTTTGGGGCTGCGGATTAACTCCGCAGCCCCATTTATCATTATTTCAATATCTTCGCCTTATTTCGGTTTCACGATCAGATTTATCAGCTTATTCTTGACCACGATGACCTTCACGATGTCCATGCCCTCGATCAGCCGCGCGATTTTTTCGTTAGCCTTTGCAAGCTCGAGCACCATCTCGTCCGGCGCATCGAGCGGAATAATAACCGTCGCCTTGAGCTTTCCGCCCACTTGAACGGCAATCTCCTTTTCGGCGTCCAGCGTTTTCGCCGGATCAAATTTCGGCCAAACCTGCTCGCAAGCCAGACCCTTAAAGCCCTGCTTCTCCCAAAGCTCCTCGGCTATGTGCGGCGCGAAGGGCGAGAGCAACGTCAAGAGCATCTTGATGTCCCCGCGCGTCGGCGCGTTCTCATAGAAGGTGTTAACGAGGCTCATGAGCGTCGCGATTGCGGTGTTGAACTTCATGTTCTCAATGTCGTCGCCGACCTTCTTAATCGCCTTGTGAATCTCGCGCTCGTTTTTTGCGGAATAGGTCTCGTCTCCCGGAAGCTTATTCTCCGCAAGGTTCCAAATCCTGTCCAGAAACCGCTTGCAGCCCTTTACCGCCGTGCTCGACCAAGGCACCGACTTTTCAAAGTCGCCGATGAACATTATATAGAGCCTAAGCGTGTCCGCGCCGAACTCCGCGACGATGTCGTTGGGGTTTACGACGTTTCCGCGAGACTTGCTCATCTTCTCGCCGCCCTCGCCGAGAATCATGCCGTGGCTCGTGCGCTTCATATAGGGCTCGCTCGTCGGCACAACGCCCAGATCGTAGAGGAACTTGTGCCAGAACCGCGAATAGAGCAGGTGCAGCGTCGTGTGCTCCATGCCGCCGTTGTACCAGTCCACTTGATGCCAGTAGCTTATCGCATCCTGCGAAGCCAGAGCCGTGTCGTTGTGCGGGTCTAAATAGCGCAGATAGTACCAGCTCGAACCCGCCCACTGCGGCATGGTGTCCGTTTCGCGTTTCGCCGGCCCTCCGCAATGCGGGCAAGTTGTATTCACCCACTCGTCCATATGCGCCAAGGGACTCTCGCCGTCGTCCGTGGTCTCATAGCTCGAGACCTCCGGCAGCTTCACGGGAAGCTGCTCCTCCAGCACGGGAACCCAGCCGCATTTCTCGCAGTAGACCAGAGGAATCGGCTCCCCCCAGTAGCGCTGCCGCGAGAAAACCCAGTCGCGCAGCTTGAAGTTAACGGTCTCGCGGCCGATATCGCGCTCGGAGAGCCACTTTATCATCAGCGGAATCGCCGCCTTGACGCTCATTCCGTCCAGAAAACCGGAATTCACCATAATCGCGTCCTCGTCCTTGGCGACGTAAGCCTCCTTGGTGACGTCCCCGCCCTTGACGACCTCGATTATCGGCAGACCGAACTTCTCGGCAAACTCCCAGTCGCGCTGATCGTGCCCCGGAACCGCCATAATAGCGCCGGTGCCATAGGACGCGAGAACATAGTCGGAGATGAAAATCGGAATGCTCTCCCCCGTCACGGGGTTAATAGCGGAAACGCCCTCGAGCCGCACGCCGCTCTTGTCCTTAGCAAGCTCCGTGCGCTCAAAGTCCGACTTCTTCGCGGCGTCATTTTGATATGCGCGCACCTCGTCAATATTCGTGAGCCGCGCCGCCCACTTTTCAATCAGCTCGTGCTCCGGCGCGAGAACCATATAGGTCGCGCCGAAGAGCGTGTCGGGGCGCGTGGTGAAAACCTTGATATCGTCTCCGGCGTCGGCCTTGAAGACCACCTCCGCGCCGACGGAGCGGCCAATCCAGTTGCGCTGCTGAGTCTTGACGCGCTCTATATAGTCGACCTCGTCCAAATCGTCCAGCAGCCTCTGGGCGAACTCTGTAATCTTCAGCATCCACTGGCTCTTCTCACGCCTGACAACGTCGGAGCCGCAACGCTCGCAGACCCCGCCGACGACCTCTTCATTTGCAAGAACGCACTTGCAGGAGGTGCACCAGTTGACGGGCATACTCGTTTTATACGCCAGCCCGCGCTTAAAAAACTGCATGAAAATCCACTGCGTCCACTTGTAATAGTCAGGCTCGCTCGTGACGACGCACCTGTCCCAGTCAAAAGAGAAGCCCAGCATTTGAAGCTGCGCGGTAAAGCGGCTGATATTCGTCTTCGTGACCTCGCGCGGGTGCATATGGTTAGCTATCGCATAGTTCTCCGTGGGCAGCCCAAAGGCGTCGTAGCCGATGGGAAACAACACGTTATATCCCTGCATCCTGCGCTTGCGCGCGACTATGTCGAGCGCGGTATAGGGTCTCGGGTGTCCGACGTGCAGCCCTTGCCCGGAGGGATAGGGAAACTCAATCAGCGCGTAATATTTAGGTCGATTATCGTTGTTAAAGGCGGCGTAGGTCTTGTGCGCCAGCCAATACTCCTGCCATTTTTTCTCAATCGCTGTGAAATCATATTTCATATGGCTTTTACCTCTGCCCGACAAGCGCCGACACATCTATGTCCTGCGCGTCCGACCAGAGCCTCTCCAATCCGTAAAACTCACGCACCAGTTCCAGAAAAACGTGCACCACAACGCAGCCGAAGTCTAAGAGCACCCAGCCGCCCTCTCTGTAGCCCTCGCGGTGCAAAAGCGTCTCTCCCTGCTCCTCCATTACCTTTTCAACCTCGTCGCAGAGGTTCTTTATCTGAGTTGTGGAGTTGGCGGTGCATATCACAAAATAGTCGGCAATAACACTCAGCTCCGAAACCTTCAAAAGCTTAATGTCCCGGGCAATTTTATCTCCCAGCGTTTTGACAATAGTCTCCGCCATTTCCTGTGGTGTAATCATAATCTCTCCTTTAAGTCTTAGGTACGCCCGGCGGCCAATAGAAGCTGTCGAGCCCCCCCGCGACCGGCGCGCCGTTCGTCACGGGATAGTTTGCCGGATCAAGCTCATACCTGTCATTGTCATGGGCGACCTGATATAAAATCTCAACGTCCTCCCGCGTCACGGGAGTGTCGAGCGGGCTGAGCTTTTCGTTTACAATCTCAAGCCATTCGTCCACATAAATCGAGACATAGCCCCAATTGCGAATATGGGTGAAGTAGTTTCCGGGTACCGTCGAAACGTCCAGATCCTCCAAATCCATTTTCAAAAACTCCTTGGCATACCAGAGCACATTGCCCAGCGCCAAATCCGTCTTGCAGGTGTCCATCGCGACCTGCGCGATATTCAGGAGCTTGTTCCAATCGGCAAGTCCCAGGTCCATGACCTGCTGAGCAATCGCCATCAGCAGGTCGTGCTGAACCTCAAGCCGACCGATGTCGCCGTCAGCATAGCCCGTGCCGTCGTCGTTCTGGCGGAAACGCCAGACGCCCAGCGCGTCATAGCCGTTCAGCAGCTGATACCCGGCCTCCAACTCAATTGTAAACTCATAGTTGTACTCCGGCGTGTAGTCGTGATACCACATGTCCTGAGGAACGTCGAACCAGACCCCGCCGATAGCGTCTATAATCCGCTCAAAGGCCTCGATATTGACAATCACATAGTTGTTAGGGCGAAAGCCCGCTATTTTATCGATTTCGTCGAGCAGAGCGTCAATTCCGCCGTCGGGGTTATTGTAAATCGTGTTGATCTTCTTGACTGAAATAGGTATGTTGACCAGCGTGTCGCGCGGAATCGAGACTATATTTAGCTTGTGGTCAATGGCGTCGAACCTCGCCACCATAATCGTGTCCGTGTTCACCTCAAGCTGATCCTCGCCCACTATCAGCATAGTGTAATAGCGCTCATCCTCTGAAATCTGAGGATCGTCAGAAGCCTGAAGCTCGGTTCCGGACGCCTCCGGCGGATTGGGATCGGGGTCCTTTATCTCCGGCGGCTTTGTCGCAATCGCAAAATAGACCACCGTGCCGATTATAATAAGCGCAAGCACAGTAAGAATTATAGTCGGAGCCTTACTCTTCTTGCGTGAGGTATCGCCGTCGGACTGCTGCCTCTTTTTAGGTTTTTCGGGTTTTTTCCCGCCACCGCTGACAAGTTTCATCTATTTTGCCTTTCATTGTTGTAACAAGTATAAACATTTTCGCCGCTCATGAAACAAGTTTAAAAGCGAAAATGTACTGTCCTTCACTCTCTCTAATTACCCGTGCCTCGGTGCTCCAGCAGATAGCCGAGCGCGTCCAGCGTATTTGCATGGGGCTTCTTACCCTGAGAAATCAAATCCTTAAGGCTCATTTCAAGCCCGAGTATAAGCGCCTCGTCAATATCCGTATATGCCAGCGCGCGAAGCTCATCCAACCCGTCAAAATCCCGCGTGGGTTCTATGTAGTCGGACAGATATATCACCTTTTCCGGCAGACTCATATCGGGCTTACCGGTCGTGTGCCAGCGGATAGCGCCATAGACCTCATCGTTTATTCCAAATAGCCGCCTCGACAGCTCCGCGCCGGTTTTTGCGTGGAGAAGCTTGAAGCTGCTTCGTTCGTCAACATCAGCCATAATACCATATATTTCACATAAATGCAACTGCTCTTCGGCGTTTTGTTTCTTCGTTATGTCGTGCAGCAGAGCCGCTTCCGCCGCCAAGGCCGCGTCCGTTCCCCAGCGTGTCGCAAGCTTAAGCGCCTCCCGGGCTGTGCCCAGAACGTGTTTTACGCGCTTTTCGCCTATAAAGGGCAAAACCCGCTCCCTAAGCCAGCTCAAGTCCGGCTGCGCGCCGTAAAAGCGCCGCCTTATAATCTCGGCATAGACCGCCTCCGGCGTCTTATCGCAGCCCTTCCGCTCTGGGAGAAGCCTCCTCAACTCCGTGGACGAAATCTCCACCGGCTCGAGCGCTATGAGCCTCGGGCGCGCTATCCCCTGCCGCTCTAACTCTGCGCATTTATTCTCCAGCGCGACGCTTAAGTCTCCCTCGCGGGAGAACGCCGCAAGAGCCGCCAAGCCCGTGACGTCCCTAAAATCCTTCCAACGCTCAAAGCTCATGAGCATATCCGAGCCCATCAGTAAAAAAAGCTCGTCCTTCGGATAAAGCTGCCGCAGCTGCCGGAGCGTGTCTATGGTATAGCTCACGCCGCCGCGCTTAATCTCAATGTCCAATACCTCGACCCGCGCAACGCCCTCGAAAGCAAGCCTTGCAAGGTGCAGCCTCTCCTCCGGCGTCGGAGACCCGGCCGGCTGCTCCTTGTGCGGAGAGCCCGCGGAGGGAATAATAAGCAGCTTCTCCGCGCCCAAGGCCTCCAGTGCCGCTTCAGCCGCCTTAACGTGCCCGGAGTGCGGCGGGTTAAAGCTCCCTCCGAAAACGGCAAGCCTCATACCGCCTTCCTCGACTTCGGAAGCTCAATTTTCGGATTCTTCTCGTTGCGCTTGTAGAGCACAAACTTGCTGCCTATGACTTGAACGGCCTGTGCCCGGCACCTTTCGCAGAGCGTGTCGCAGGCCTCGCGGGGAGAGAGGGTAGAGGTCTCCAGAACCTTTCCCTTCACAAGCTCGCGCGCGTTTAACGCATCGGCTACCTGCGTAACAATGTTATCGGTTAGGTCGCCCTTGCCGATGTGAATAATCGTGTCCTCTTTCGCCGCCATCGCGCGGAGCACCGCGCGCTGTTTGCTGGTCAGCATATTTTAGCCCTCGCAATTCATCGAGTTTTTTAGTCGTTCAATAATCCGCGCAGCTTCTTTTCAAATTCGCGCAGCGCGGCTCCTCTGTGGCTCACCGCGTTTTTCTCCTCCGGCGTAAGCTCGGCCAGGGTCCTTCCCGTGCCGGGAAGCTCAAAAACCGGATCGTAGCCGAATCCGCTTTCACCGCGCGCGGATAGGCTTATTGTCCCCACGCACTCGCCCCGCGCCGCCGTTTCGCGCCCGTCCGGGAACACGCAGGCAATGCATGAGACGAATTTCGCCCGCCGATTGTTCTGCCCTGCCATATTTGTTAACAAAAGCGCCGTGCGCTCGGCGTCGCTACCGCAAGTCTCCCCGCCATACCGCGCCGAGTATACCCCCGGCGCGCCGCCCAAGGCCTCGACGACGAGTCCGGAGTCGTCCGCAATCGCCGGCTCACCCAGTGCCTGACAGGCAAAGAGCGCCTTAATTCTAGCGTTCTCCTCGAAGCTCTCGCCCGTCTCCTCGGCCTCGGCTAGCAGCCCCGCCTCGCGCTGGGTAACCAGCTCCGCGCCCAATCCGGCGAGGATTTCCCTGAGCTCTTTTAACTTTTTGGGGTTATTGCTCGCGAGAATAAACCTCATTGCAGCAGTGCCTCCACGAATGCAGCCGGCTCAAATGGAGTCAGATCGTCAACGCCCTCGCCCAGCCCGACGAACTTCACCGGCAGACCCAGCTCCTCGGCTATCGCAAAGACGATTCCGCCCTTGGCGGTGCCGTCCAGCTTCGTGAGAACAATGCCCGTTATGTCGGCGGTCTCCTTAAAGGTCTTGGCCTGTGTCAGCCCGTTCTGACCGGTCGTCGCGTCGATGACGAGAAGGGTCTCGCGGTCGGCGTCCGGCAGCTCGCGCGCGACTATGCGCGTAATCTTGCCCAGCTCGTTCATGAGGTTTTGCTTGTTGTGAAGTCTGCCCGCCGTATCGATAATGAGAATATCCGCGCCCCTGGCCTTCGCCGCGGCTATGCTGTCAAAGACCACCGCCGCGGGATCGGAGCCCTCCGTGCCGCGAACGAGCGTCGCGCCCGCGCGCTTGCTCCAAATCTCAAGCTGCTCCGCCGCCGCCGCACGAAAGGTGTCCCCCGCCGCCAGCAGAACCTTCTTACCCTCAGCAGCAAAGCTCGCCGCCAGCTTCCCAATTGTCGTCGTCTTGCCGACGCCGTTCACGCCGACGACCAAAATCGCCGAGGGCTTTGTAGAGAGATTCAGAGTCCCCGCGCCCCCGCTCAAACTCTCGGTCAGAATCTCCGCAAAGGCGCGTTTAAGCTCCTGCCCGCCGCGCAGACCGCGCCGCTTGACCTCCTGACGCAGCCGCTCCACGGCTTTGCTCGACGCTCTCACCCCCGCGTCCGCGAGAATAAGCGTCTCCTCCAGTTCCTCATAAAACTCCTCGTTCTCACCGGAAAACCCCGCAAAAATGTTGTTCATCGCAACACTCATGTTGCTCTGCGTCTTCGCAAGTCCTTTTTTTATTTTATCAAAAAAACCCATTACGCCTCTATCTCCTTGGTAGCTTGGTCGAGGTCTAATCCAATAATCTCCGACACGCCCTTTTCACGCATCGTCACGCCGCAGAGCAGATCGGCCTCCTCCATCGTGCCGCGCCGGTGCGTAATCACAACAAACTGCGTCTGATCGGCAAGACCCCGCAGCTGCCGGGCGAAACGGTCGACATTCGTCTCATCCAGAGCCGCGTCAATCTCGTCCATCACGCAAAAGGGCGAGGGTCTCACCTTGAGCACGGCAAAATACAGCGCAATAGCCACGAGCGCCGTCTCTCCGCCGGAGAGCAGACTCAGCGTAGTCAGTGCCTTGCCCGGCGGCTGCACCTTAATCTCAATCCCGCAGCCTAAGATGTCCGTCTCGTCGTCGAGCAGCAGCTTTGCCGCTCCCCCTCCGAAAAACTCCTGAAAAGTCTCCTGAAAGCTAGCATTTATCAGCGCAAACTCCCGGCTGAAAATCTTCTCCATCTCCGCGCTTATCTCGGAAATAAGCTTTTCCAGCTCGCTTTTTGCGCGCTCGACGTCGTCGCGCTGCTCCGTCATAAAGTTATATCGACCGGAAACCCGCTCAAATTCCTCAATCGCGCCCAGATTCGGCGTACCCAAAAGCGAGATTTCCCGCTTTAGCGCACCGATCCGCCGATTCGCTCCGGAAACGCTTTCCAAAATTATGCGCACATTTGCCGCCGCCGTGCGCGAGAGCTCATAGTTGTCCCAGAGCTTGTCTAAAAGCTGCTTTTCCTCCATCTCGGCGGCAAGCTTCTTCTGCTCTGCTAAGGCCGAGACGCGCTCTAAATCCAGCAGGCGGTTGTTCTTATCCTGCGCTTGCTTTTCGCTGCGCGTGCGCCGCGCCTCCAGCTCAAGGCGGTCGTTAATTTGCTCTTGAAGCTCCCTCTTTAGCCTGTCGCACTCCTCCACCGCCGCATCCAGCTCCTCGCGCGTCTTAAGCCGCCGCTGAATAATCTCTTGCCGCTCCCGCTCTATCGCCTCAAGTGCCGAGGCGCGCGCTAAATCGTCCCCCATGAGACTGTCAAAAAGCTCACGCAGCCGCTCTATAGAGCGGCTTGTCGCCGCGCTCTCCGACTCGAGCGCCGAAAGAGCGCGCTCCAACGAGTTCATCTCCGCTACGGCGCCGGCAAGCTCTTCCCCGGCAAGGGTCAGCTCCCGCTCAGCCTCCCGCAGCTCTCTCGCATTATCTAATGACGCCGCTTCCAGCTTCTTTTTTTGCTCCTCAAGCTGCCTTAATTCATTCGCGCGTGAGATTATCCCCGTGCCCCGCGCCGCGCTGCCGCCCGTCATCGAGCCTCCGGCGTTTATCAGCTGCCCGTCGAGCGTAACAATACGCAGCTGGTTGTCAAATTTCTTTGAAATCCGCAGCGCGTCGCCCATATTCTCCGCAACCGCAACCCGCCCCAAGAGATTGGCAAAAACACTCTCATATTTCCCGTCAAACCGCGCCAGCTCAAAGGCCGTACCCAAAAACCCGTCCTCCGGATCCGGCCGCCGCTTCATTTCGAAGGGCTTTATCACGCTCAGCGGCAAAAATGTCGCCCTGCCCGCGTCGAGCCGCTTTAAGCGCTCAATCGCGCTCTTGCCCTGCTCCTGTGTGTCAACAACAATGTTCTGCATCGCCGAGCCCAGAGCCGTCTCGATTGCCAGCGCAAAGCGCTCGTCCGCCGAGACGAGATTTGCAACCGGCCCGTGAACTCCCGTCAGAGCCCCGCGCGAGGCCTCGCGCATTACGGTCTTGACCGCCTTGGAATAGCCCTCATACTCCCGCTCCAGCGAGGAGAGCAGCTGCACGCGGCTTCTCACCCCGCCCAGCTCAATCGTGAGCGCGGTTGATTTCTCCCGCAGCGAGGCCGCAAGCCGCTCACGAGAGCTCAAGCGCATTTTATGTCCGTCAATGATATTCCTAAGCGCCGGAAGCGAGCTTCTCGCGTCCGCGGACTCAGTGAGCCCCAGAAGCTGACTGCGCCGCTGCTCCAGCTCGCTTAAGTGCTCCGTACCCTCGTCAATCTGCCGCTTGAGCGTCTGCGCCCGGAAGCTTTGCTCGTCGCGCTCCGCGCCCAATTGCGCCTGCCGCTCGAGACTTAAGCTCTGCGTGTTGTCCAAAACCGCCAGCGCACTCTCAAGCGCGGCACAGCCGCGCTCACGCTCGCCGATAGACTCGCGAAGGCGCTCGGAGAGCCTGTCCTTCTCGCGCATCCTCTCGGAAAAATTCTCGCGGTCGGCATAGAGCTGCCCCAGCTCGAGCTTCGCCCTCTCGGCGTCCGCGCGGGCCTTTTCCCAGTCCTCGTCAATTATCCTCGTGCGCTCGGCAAGCGAGTCCAGCGTCTGCAGCCAGAGCGAAACCTCAAGGAGCCTGAGCTCGTCGCGCAGGACTAAGTATTTCTTCGCCGTCTCCGCCTGCTCGCGCAGGGGGTCAACCTGAAGAGCCAGCTCGTCAAGCTTGTCGTTAATCCGCACGAGATTTTCCTGAGTACGCTCAAGCTTTCTCTCGCTCTCGTCCTTGCGGTGGCGATAGCGGGCAATTCCTGCCGCCTCCTCAAACAGCTCGCGCCTGTCGGCGCTCTTCGCGGAAACAATCTCGCTTATCCTGCCCTGACCGATAATGGAATAGCCGTAACGCCCCAGCCCCGTATCCATCAGAAGCTCGGTTACGTCCTTGAGACGCACCGGCTCACGGTTTACATAATATTCGCTCTCACCGCTGCGATAATAGCGCCGCGTGAGCATAAGCTCCGAAAAATCCGTGTCAAAGGTTTTATCGCTGTTGTCAAGAATCAGCGACACCTGCGCAAAGCCCATTTTAGGCCGCGCCTGCGTGCCGCCGAAGATAACGTCCTCCATCTTGCCGCCGCGAAGCGTCTTTGTGCGCTGTTCGCCCATGACCCAGAGGATAGCGTCGGAAATATTCGATTTTCCGCTGCCGTTCGGCCCTACAATCACCGTTAACGGCTTATCAAAGGTCAGAGCAAGCTTGTCCGGAAAGGACTTAAAGCCCTGCAGCTCCAGCGCCTTCAAATACATCGCATTACCTCACATAAAGTATACTACTGCACGTCCGGCAGAGAGCGCCGAAGCGACAGTAGTATATATTGCTTCGATCAGGCGAAGCCGCGCGCATTTAATGTTTCAAGCGCGCTTTGGGCGGCGCGTTGCTCCGCCTCTTTTTTGGTTTTTCCGCTGCCCTCGGAAAGAGCTTCTCCGTTCAGACTCACGCGCATACAAAAAACCTTGTTGTGATCCGGGCCGCTCTCGCTTGCCGTATCATAGGCCAAGACATTACCCGGGGAGCACTGTATAAGCTCCTGCAGCGCGGTCTTAAAATCGGTGTTCACAACTGCCTCGCCCGGCTCTTTGCCATCGAGAACAAAGCTCTCGATAAAACGAGACGCCGTATCCACGCCGCCGTCAAGAAACAGCGCCGCAATAATCGCCTCCACGCAGTCGGCGAGAATAGACTCGCGCTCTCGGCCGCCGGATGACTCCTCTCCGCGCCCGAGTCGAATGAAGCTGCCCAGCTCCAGCCGCTTTGCCGTCTCAAAGAGACTCTGCTCACAGACAAGCTCCGAGCGCAGCCGCGTCATCTGTCCCTCCGGAAGCTCCGGATGCTTCAGATAGAGCCCGCGCGCCACGACAAAGCCCAAAACAGAGTCGCCCAAAAACTCCAGCCGCTCGTTGCTGCTGAATTTTCCCCGATTCTCGTTGGCATAGGAGCTGTGGCTCAGGGCGTTATCCAAAAGCGCCTTGTTCTTGAAGGTATACTGCAGCTTCGCTTCCAAACTCTCCATGCGCGCTCAGCCCCGCGAAGCGCGGCTGATATACTCAACCAAATCACCCGCGGTGTTAATGCTCTTCACGTCGTCGTCAAGCACCTCGATCCCAAACTCGTCCTCAATCGCCATAACCAAATCCACCAAATCCAGCGAATCGGCCTCCAAATCCTTCACGAAAGAGGTCTCGAGGCTTATCTCATCCTCCTCTACGAAGAAAAGCTCACTCAGCATTCTTTTAACTGTTTCGAATATCATAACCCGTCTCCAAATAATAAAGTTTGCCTCGGGCAAATGCCCTAGAATGATAATAGTTATATATCCCTGTATTGTCAAGAGTTAGCTTGTGAATATTTACCGTCAAAATCAACTGTTCTTATTTTCGCCGACGTTCCTACTTGCTCACCGTCATCAGATTCATGTTTTCGGTCAGCTGCGAGGCAAAATTCGCGCTTTGATAGGCAAGCGCCTGCCGAGCCGCGCTCGTTATCGCCTTCGCGTCGGAGCCGCCGTGCGCCTTAATAACAAGCTTCGAAATCCCGAGCATGGCCGTACCACCGACTTCAGAGGGATCGACAAGCTTTTTTAGCTCTCCGAAACGCTCGCGCAGAACTAGCGCGGCAAGCTTCGATCGCCTGTTATAGGTCAGAATGTCCTTCACCCGACCCATGAGAAACTTTCCGGAGCCTTCAATGGTCTTGAGCATCACATTCCCCGAAAAGCCGTCCGTGACAACCACATCCACGGTATTGAAAAAGACGCCGCTCGCCTCAACATTGCCGATGAAGTTGATGTGACCCCCGTCGTGAGCGTTTTTAAGCAGCTCAAAGGCCTCCTTCTGTAACCCCGTTCCCTTGGTGTCCTCGGTGCCGACGTTTAGAAGCCCGACCCTCGGGCTCTCGCAGCCCAGAACAGTCTTTGAATAGAGCGAGCCCATGAAGGCAAATTGCAGCAGATATTCCCCCGTACACTCTACATTCGCCCCGCAGTCTATGAGCACAACCCCGCGGCCTCCGTTCGGAAGCACGGGCGCCATAGCCGCGCGGCGAATCCCGCGCACGCGCTTGACAATCAGCGTCGCCCCGGTCAGCAGCGCGCCGGTGCTCCCCGCGCTTATGCAGGCGTCGCCGCCCCCGTCGCGCAGGAGCGAGAGCGCAACAGACATGGAGGAATCCTTCTTCGTGCGAAAAACCCCCGTCGGGTCGTCCTCCATCTCAACGGTCTCACGCGCGTCAACAATGCTTATCCTGCCGTCAGAGTTCGCGCCCTCGCGAGCAAGACAAGCCTCAATCTCCTCCGTCCTGCCGACAAGCACCGCTTCGATATCCAGCTCACGCACGGCGGCAACCGCGCCCTTTACGATTTCGCCCGGAGCGTTGTCCCCGCCCATGGCGTCAATAATAACTCTCATACCCTTTTCCTCTCTATCTCTCTCAGTGCCCTCTCAGACAGCGCCGCATTTTTATTTAGCTTGCCCTTGACCCGATATTCCAAGGGGTCAAGCAGCCCGAAATTTATATTCATCGGCTGAAACCGCGTAATCGTCCCGTCGGAAACATACAGTGCCAGTGCCCCGATCGCCGTCGTTCGCGGAAAATCCAGCGGCTTTTCCCCGCTCATTCTTCGCGCCAGCTCCAAGGCCGCCAGCAGCCCGGAGGCCGTAGACTCAATATAGCCCTCCACCCCCGTAAGCTGACCGGCAAAGACAAGTCTCGGCTCGCTTTTGAGCCTGTAATACCTGTCCAGCAGCCTCGGCGAGTCGAGATAGGTGTTGCGGTGCATCACCCCGAAGCGGACAAACTCCGCGTTTTCAAGCCCCGGTATCATCGAGAAGACCCGCTTCTGCTCGGGAAAAGCCAAATGCGTCTGAAAGCCCACTAGATTATACAGCGTGTCGGCGGAGTTATCCCGCCGCAGCTGCACCACCGCGTGAGGCTCGCGCCCCGTGCGCGGATCTATGAGACCCACAGGCTTTAGCGGCCCGAAGCGCAGGGTCTCGACGCCCCGCCGCGCCATCACCTCTACGGGCATACAGCCCTCGAAGACCGCCCCGTCGTCAAAGCCGTGAACCTCGGCCTGCCGCGCGGAAATAAGCTCGTTCCAAAAGGCAAGATACTCGCTCTCGTCCATCGGGCAGTTTACATAATCTTCTCCGCCCTTACCGTAGCGCGAGGCTCGGAACGCCGCGCCAAAATCTATGCTCTCACGCGTCACAATAGGCGCGGCGGCGTCATAGAAATTTAGTAACTCGCCGGAAAGCTTTTCAGCCAGTGCCTCGGCAAGCGCATCCGACGTGAGCGGCCCCGTCGCGACTATAACGTCGCCCTCCGGCAAAATGCACGCCTCTTCCTGCACAACTTCAATATTCTCACACCCGCGTATCGTCGCCGTTACCGCAGCCGAAAAGCCCAATCTATCCACCGCAAGAGCGCCGCCCGCCGCCACACGGTTGCTGTCGGCGCAGCGCATTATGAGGCTTCCCAGCCGTCGCAGCTCCTCCTTGAGAAGACCCGCAGCATTGGTCAGCTCATTGCTTCGCAGGGAGTTTGAACAGACAAGCTCCGCGAAATCTCCCGAGACCTGCGCGGGCGTCTTCTTCTCGGGCTTCATCTCAATAAGCCGCACGCCTATCCCGCGCCTAGCCAGCTGCCAGGCCGCCTCGCAGCCAGCAAGCCCCGCCCCAATCACCGTAACCCGCTCCATACTATTTCTTCGCCGCAGATTTCTTTGCGGTCGTCGACTTCGCGGCGGGCTTCTTAGTCGTCGCGGATTTTGTTGCAGTCTTAGTAGCGGTCTTGGTTGTCGTAGTTTTAGCCGTCTTACTCGCCGCGCTCTTACTCGCGCTCTTCGCCGCAGCCTTCGGTGTCTCACCCTCGGCGGCGGGCTTTTTCTTATAGCCGCGTTTATCCTCCGGCAGAAAGGCCTTGCAATCCTCGTTTATGCAAAACGGCGTCTTCCTGCCCTTGCCGGAGAGCTTAAACAGCGTCTTCCCGCACTCGGGGCAGGTCTCCTTGACCGGCACATTCCAGCTCATAAAGCCGCAGTCCGTGCCCTTTTCACAGGCATAATAGGTATAGCCCTTTTTGGACGTGCGCTTTAAAATTCTCCCGCCGCACTTAGGACACTTCCCCGGCATCTCCAGCACCAAGGGCTTGGTGAAATCACATTCCGGATAGCCCGGACAGGCCAAAAACCGCCCGAAGCGCCCGCTCTTTACAACCATCTGCCTGCCGCACTTGTCGCAGCTCTCGTCGGAAAGCTCCGCCGGAATCGGAATCCGCTTACCGTCCAGAGCCTCCTCAGCACCCTCCAGCTCCTTCGAGAAACCGTCGTAATAGTCCCTCAAGACCTGCTTCCAGCCGACCTTGCCCTCTTCCACGGCGTCGAGCTGAACCTCCATATTCGCGGAGAATTTAAGATTCACAATGTCGGGAAAATGCTCCTCCATGAGTCCGGTAACCACCCCGCCCAAAATGGTGGGCTTGAGATATTTACCCTCTTTCACGACATATTCGCGGCTCGTAATCGTGCTTATAATCGGCGCATAGGTGCTCGGACGGCCTATGCCGTTTTCCTCCATCGCGCGAATGAGCGTCGCCTCCGTATAGCGTGACGGCGGCTGGGTGAACTGCTGCTCCTTTGTGATTCCGGCGAGCTTGACCTTTTCTCCCTCCGCCAAATCAGGCAGAGCCTTTTGCTTCTGAACCGTCTCGTCGTCGTGACTCTCCTCATAGACCGCCGTGTAGCCGGGAAACTTAATCTCGGAGTGCACCGCGCGGAAAATATAGCCCGCCGAAAGAACGTCGATAGTCACGCTGTCATAGACGGCGTTTGCCATCTGACTGGCGGTGAAGCGCCCCCAGATGAGGCGATAGAGCCGATACTGATCCGCCGTGAGGTCCTTCTTAATACTCTCCGGCGTGAGCGCAATATTACTGGGTCTGATTGCCTCGTGCGCGTCCTGCGCGCCGCTCTTCGTCTTGAAAACCCGCGTCTTAGGCGGGTAATACTCCTTGCCGTAGCGCGCCGTAATAAAGCTCTTGGCGGCAGCCAGAGCGTCGTTTGAGATACGCAGAGAGTCCGTTCTCATATAGGTTATGAGACCGACCGCGCCCTCGCCCGTTATCTCAACGCCCTCATAGAGCTGCTGAGCGATGGACATCGTCCTGTGCGGGGTCATGCCCAGACGGCGCGAGGCCTCCTGCTGCAGCGTAGATGTAATAAAGGGCGGCGAGGGCGAGCGCTGTTTTTCTCCCCGCTTGACAGAGGAAATCTCAAAATCGCTCTTTGACACGGCGGTTATGACCGCGTCGACCTCCGCTTCGGAGTGCAATTCCAGTTTTTTCTTCTGCGTCCCATAAAACCGCGCGGAAAATCCGCCGCTCTTGCCTATGCGCTCAAACTTCGCGTCCAGCAGCCAAAACTCCTCCTGTACGAAGGCGTCAATCTCGTTTTCGCGGTCAACTACCATGCGCGTCGCAACGGACTGCACCCGCCCGGCCGAGAGTCCCCGCCGCACCTTGCGCCAGAGCAGCGGACTGAGCTTATAGCCGACGATCCTGTCCAGAATACGCCTTGCCTGCTGCGCGTCAACGAGGTCCTGATCAATCGCGCGGGGCGCAGCTATAGAGCTTGTAACAACATTCTTCGTAATCTCGTTGAAGGTAACGCGCTTTGCCTTACTGTCCGGCAGAGCCAGCAGCTCCTTGAGATGCCAGCTTATCGCCTCTCCCTCACGGTCGGGGTCGGTCGCGAGATAAACGACGTCGGCGCGCCCGGAGGCGCTCTTGAGGCTCCCTATAATATCCTCGCGGCTCTTTACGGGCTGATAGTCCGGCTCAAAATCGTGCTCAATGTCCACTCCCATGGTGCTCTTCGGCAGGTCTCTCAAGTGCCCCATGGACGCCACGACCCTATAGTCGGGACCCAAATACTTCTCAATAGTCTTGGCTTTCGCCGGGGATTCCACTATAACCAAATTCGGCTTCTGTTTCGCCATTTAATCAAATTCCTTACTCATTATTATAAAAAAGCTCTGAAAGCTAGTTAATGCGTTTTCAATTCTCGCCGCCTCTGATATTGAGGCTGAACCTGCGCCCCGCCTCGCGCGTTACAAAGCCCTTTAGCTCGAGCATCGTCAGCTCCGCGAGAACCGTCGCGGGAGAAAGCGCCGATTCCTCTATAATATCATCTACATGTTTGGCCTTCACATTCATAACGGATACAATTTTCAGCTGAGTCTCCGGCAAGGAGTCTAGCTGTCCCCTCAAATCAATATATTCCCGCTTTTTGGGCTTGTCAACACTTTTTCTGTCGCCCGCCACGCGCAGCTTGAGAAAGCCTCTCCCCGGCGCGGGGGCATTTTCCTTGGTTTTAAGCGGCAGAGACACCACCGTCGGATAGATCGCGGGCGAGTCCGGAAGCGAGCTCTCCTGCAAAATAATCTTGTCCGGCGCGGCAATTTTGTCCGGAAACCGCCCGGAAAAGTCCTCTAGAATGTCCCAGCCCTTCGAGACCAGCGTCGCGCCCTGACGAATCAAATCGTTCGAGCCCTCGCAGTTCGGTGCGTCCGCATTACCAGGCACGGCAAAGACCTCTCTGCCCTGCTCCAGCGCGAGATCCGCCGTTATGAGCGCGCCGCTTCTCAGGGGAGCTTCTATTATCAGAACCCCGACGGAAAGCCCGCTGACAATTCTGTTGCGCTCGGGAAAAAGCCTGCCGTGCAGCGGCGTTCCCGGCGGATATTCGCTCACGAGCGCGCCGACCGCCATGACGTCGGTATAGAGCACATCGTTGTTCTTAGGATAAATCTCGTCAATGGAGCAGCCCAGAACCCCGACGCAGGAGCCTCCCGCGCGCAGAGCGCCCTCCGCCGCCGCGCTGTCAATACCGGCGGCAAGCCCCGTCACGACAAGTCCCCCGCCCTTGGTCAGGTCATAGCCGAAGCTTCGCGCCATCTTAATCCCATATGGCGTCGCGCGGCGCGTACCCACAACGCCGATTGCCGCCTGCTCGTCCATAACCGGCAGCCGCCCCTTGATATAGAGAACGATCGGCGGGGCAAATATATTGCGCAGCCGCGCGGGATAAGCCGCGTCGCCAAGCGTCAGAATGGTGACGTCCTCTTCCTCGCACCGCCCCAGAATCTCAGTCGCTCTACCTAAGCTCTTGTCGGAAACAAGCTTCATTTCGCCCGGCGTAAGACGCAGCGTCTCCTCCAGCGTGCGCGCATCGGCGAAATAAGCCGCCTCCGCGCCGCCAAAGACCTCAATGATTTTAGCGCGCGTACCGGGCTTGAGCTCCGTCATCGCGGACAGCCAAATCCAATATTTCAGTGACATTTTTTGAACCCTTCTATCTCTCTCGGGATGGACTTGTTACCTATTCGCCCCTATACAGCTCCCACATGATTACCGACGCCGCCACCGCCGCATTGAGCGACTCCGTCCCCGGCTCCATAGGAACGGCGAGCCTCCCGGCGCAGTGCCTTAGCAGTCTCGCGGAGAGTCCCGCGCCCTCGTTGCCGATCGCAACCGCCGCGCGCGGCTCGCGAAATCGCCTTAAATCCGTAGCTCCCGCTCCGGCACAGGCGCCATAGAGCGGCAGCTCCTGCCTTTGCAAAATCCGAAGCAGCACATCTAGCTCCGGCGTCAGCACCGCCACCTTAAAAATCGCGCCCATCGTCGCACGCACCGTCTTGGGATTATAAACGTCGGCACACTCACCCAGCAGAAACACACAGTCAAATCCAAAGGCCGCCGCCGAGCGCAGGGCTGTGCCTACATTTCCCGGGTCCTGAACATTTTCCAGCACCAGAGCCCGGTCAATTTTCTCCGGCGGCTTTCTCTCCGGAACCTTCACAGTAAAAAAGGGCCCCGGCGAATTTGCCTGCGGCGAAACGAAGTCCGCCAGAGCCTCCGGCACAATATACTGCACGGAGGCGGCGCCCTCGAAGCCCGGAAGCGGCGCCTCACGCCAGAGAATAGCACCGATTTGCGCCTTGGAGGCGAGAGCCTCCCGAAGGAGCTTTTCACCCACACCGAGAAACTCGCCGCACTTTTTGCGATAGGCTCCGTCTCTGCCCAGCGCGCGCAAATGCGCGACTATTTTGTTTTGCCTTGAGCTAATCGTTACCATAGTAGCCGTCCCGTCGCAAAAGCTAAGCGGCTACGGCGGTTTTGCCCGCCGTAGCCGTCATCACCTAATCAATCAATCGGCTTCATCGTCGGGAAGAGAATAACCTCCCGGATGGAGTCGTTACCCGTTAGCAGCATGACGCAGCGGTCAATCCCGATTCCGAGACCTCCCGTCGGCGGCAGGCCGTATTCCAGTGCCGTTATGAAGTCGTCGTCCATCATATTCGCCTCGCTGTCGCCCTTTGCGCGAAGCTCGGCCTGCTTGCGAAAACGCTCCAGCTGGTCAATCGGATCGTTCAGCTCCGAGAAGGCGTTGCCCATCTCGCTGCGGCAGATAAACAGCTCAAAGCGCTCTGTCAGACGCTCGTCTGTCGGCGAACGCTTGGCAAGCGGCGAAACGTCCACCGGGTGCATAGTTATAAAGGTCGGCTGAACAAGCTTTTCCTCCACGCGCTGATCAAAGCACTCATAGAGATAGTTGCCCCAGGTTCTCTCCTTCTCCTTGGGAAGCTCCACCCCGACAGACGCTGCAAGCTTTTCCGCCTGCTCGTCCGTCTCCGCCGCCATGAAGTCCAACCCCAGATATTTCTTGACCGCTCCGGCCATGGTAAGCCGCTCAAACCCGGGCGAGAGATCAATTGTCTCTCCCTGCCAAGAAACCTCATAGGTACCCAGAAGCTCTTTTGCCGCGCCGGAGAGCAGAGTCTCGAAGAGATCCATCATGTCGTTAAAATCGGCATAGGCCTGATACAGCTCAACCGTTGTAAACTCCGGATTGTGCCGCGTGTCCATACCCTCGTTGCGGAAAATCCGCCCGATCTCATACACGCGCTCAATACCGCCCACGACGAGCCTCTTGAGATGCAGCTCGGTGGCTATGCGCAGATACATTTCCATATTCAGGGCGTTGTGGTGCGTCATAAAGGGTCTGGCGGCGGCGCCGCCGGAAATGGTATTGAGAACCGGCGTCTCGACCTCCATATAGCCGCGCGCATCCAAAAAGTCCCTGATATATTTAATAAACCTGCTGCGAATCTCAAAAATCCGCCGCACCTCGGGATTGACAATGAGGTCTACATAGCGCTGACGAAAGCGCGTCTCCGTGTCCGTCAGCCCGTGAAATTTCTCAGGCAGCGGCAGCAGCGACTTCGAGAGCAGCACAACCGACTTCACATGTACGGAAATCTCGCCCCGGCGCGTGCGGAAAACAAAGCCCTCAACGCCGACTATGTCGCCAATGTCCCACTTCTTAAACTCACCGAAGGCCTCCTCGCCCAAATCGTCAATCCTAACATAGAGCTGAATGCGCCCCCGCTCGTCCATGAGATCGGCAAAGAATGCCTTGCCCATGTCGCGCTTGCTCATGAGCCGCCCGCAGAGCTTTACATCCTTATTCTCCCACTCCTCAAAAGCTTCCTTGATCTCGGCGCTTTTCGCCGTGCGCTCAAAACGAGTTTTGATGAAGGGGTCGCGCCCGGCGGCTCTGAGCTTTTCAAGCTTTTCGCGGCGCACGCGGAGAATTTCGGTCAGGTCTAAAGTCTCTTCAGGTATATTATCCTTGCTCATTAGTAAAGCTTTCCTTCCTATTCGTTGCCTATGCGCAAAATCTCATACTCAATCGCACCGACCGGTGCCTCGACGGTAATGACGTCGCCGACCTTGGAGCCGACGAGCACCTTACCGAAGGGGCTGTCGTCCGAGAGCCGCCCCTGCATGGGATTGGCCTCCTGCGAACCGACAATCCAATACTCCTCAACCTCGCCGTCCGCCAGACACTTCACGCGGACGTGGCTGCCGAGGCCGATATGCATGGCGTTCTTCGGCGGCTCGATAATTTCGGCGTTCTCGAGCATCTTGTGCAGCTCCGTAATCTTGGAATAGAGCTTCGCCTGCTCGTTCTTGGCCTCCTCATACTCGCTGTTTTCAGAGAGATCGCCGAAGCTGCGCGCCTCTTTAATAAGCTCGGCAACTTCTCTCTCCTTGACAGTCTCGAGTATGTGCAGCTCCTGCTTGAGCTCGTCAAACCTCGCCTGACTCATCTTATACTTAGTTTCAACTGCCATACTTTTCTACCCCTTGTTTGTTATACCCTCGCGGCCTTGCCGCCGCGGTTAAGGAACAATATCAGCGCGCGCATTTTTTAACACATTCAGCGCGCGCGCTTTGATCTATACATTAAATAGCAAATATCTTCAATGCTTCGTATTATAGTTTCAAATCACTGCCCTGTCAAGCGCAAAATAAAGAAGATTTTGCGCTCTCACTTACCTAAGTGGACAAAATACCCTTCACTTAGCCAGTACGCTCGGCTACAAGCTGCTGCGCCCTTTGTAACTGCTCGTCATATTCATACTCCAGCCTGCCCGCGCGCAAAAGCGTGGAATCCTCCTCCGAAAGCTCAACGACATAGTCCGGAACCAGTCCCCCCTGCTGCGCCAGGTCTACCCCGTTCGGCGTGAGATAGCCGTTCGTCGAGAGATGCAGCGCGCTGCCGTCCGACAGGGCAATCGTCACCTGAGAGCGCGACTTACCCGTCGTCTGAGTGCCGACTAGACCCGCAAAGCCGCTTTTACACCGCTCAGAGAGCGCCGCCGCGAAAAACTCCGCCGCACTATAGCTGTTCCCGTTGATCAGAACCGCCATGGGCAGATCCGTAAAGCTCGCATCGGAGCGCGTCACGGCCTGAGTGCCGTTTTGCGCCACGGATATGAAAATCTCGCCCTCGGGAAGCAGATAGTCCAGCAGCTGGGTCAGCTCGACAACCAGCCCGCCGGGGTCGTTGCGCACATCAAAAACCAGCCCCCGCGCGCCGCGCGACTTAAGCTCGTCAATCGCGGCTCTGCCGCCGGAAGCGGCGCCCTTGTCGAAGTTTCTAATTTTGATATAGCCTATGTCGTCCGGCAGCATATAATACTCTATGGGGTCTGAAAAAATCTTCTCTGACTTTAGCACCACCGTTCTTTCCGTCCCACCGGCGTCGCGGATCGTAAGCTCAAAGGCTCTGCCGTCCATCTCGGCAATTCTCTCCTTAAGCTCCGACGGCTCAAGCTTCTCAAGCGATACCCCGTCGAGTGCCACGACCAGCTCCCCGGGCTTAAGGCCTGCGTTTGCCGCCGGCGTGTCATCAGTCACGCTCTCGATTCTCAAAAAGCTCGACTCCGTGTCCTTGGAAACCGTAACCCCGATTCCGATATATCTGTTGTTCTGCGAGTCCATATAGCTTTTATACTCAGACGGCGTCAAGTAATAGCTCCAGCGGTCGCCCGTCGCGGCAACCAGCCCGTCATAGGCGGCCTCGCTCGCCTGCTCCATATCAACCTCGCCTATAAACTGGGAGTTTATGAGATTATACAAAACGGCAAACTTCTCCGCCCCCCTGAGACTCGCCCCGCCCCCAAAGGTAACGAGCATATAATAGCCCCCGGCGAGCAGAGCCAGAACAAGACCCGCGGCGAAAGCAATAATCACACCGCGCAAACTATACTTCTTTTCTTTCATAAAACTAAACTCCTTTCGGAATTGTAGCGGTTATTATACTAATCCTCGGAAAAAATATCAGCTTATTGTATGAATCGCCGGACAGCTTATATTTGCTGTCCGGCGTTAGTATTCTTCAAATTTCTGCGGCTTAAAAATATGTATAGGATAAGGGATCCGTCGCAACGCCGTTGAGTCGCACCTCAAAGTGCAGATGCGGTCCGGTGGAAAGCCCCGTACTTCCTACATAGCCTATAACCTGACCCTGCGTAACACTCTGCCCCAAGGATACCGCTATTGCGCTCTGGTGCGCATAGAGCGTCGTCATGCCGTTGCCGTGACTTATAACGACATAGTTTCCGTAGCCGCCGCCATAGTTACCGGAATTGGCTGTGATAACCGTCCCGCTGTCCGCCGCAAGAATCGGAGTGCCGCTCGGCGCGCCTATGTCCTCTCCGGCGTGCCACTTGTTCACGTTCAAAATCGGGTGCATACGCCAGCCGAAGGTGTCTCCCGCGCTGTATCCGGGCAGCGGCCACTTATAGGTGCCCGTGCCGGTGACATAATTGCCCATTTCTTCTTTCTTCTGCTGCGCCTCAAGCTCGGCGACCTTCCTGTTAATGTCGTCCTCAAGCGAATTTGCAAAGGCCTCAAACTCAGCATATTCGGCCTTGTAGCGTTCTATGTCCTCTTCAAGCTCGCGCATCAGCTGCTCCGCCGCGGCAATCTGCCTCTCGAGCTCAGCCTTCTTATCCTCCAGCTGAATCTTCGTGGCCTCGTGCTCGGCAAGCGTCGCCTCATACTCCGCCTTGACCTCGGCAACGTGTTCGCGAGCGGCTATGTAGGCGTCCTCCATCTGCTTGTCATTTTCCATAATGGAGTTTACAAAATCCAAACGGCTCAGCAGATCGGTAAAGCTAGAGGCATTGAAGATGATAGCTATGTAAGTGAGGTTTCCCGCCTCCTCCATCTCTCTCATACGCCTGCGCAGAGCCTGCTTCTGAGCCTCCTCCTGCTCGATAGCCTCTTCAAGCTCCTGTGCCTTGGTCTCGACCAGATTCTCATACATGGCAATCTGTTCGTTTATCAGCTCAATCTCCTGACGAGCCAGCTCGTTCTGCTCGTCCAGCAGGGCCTTGCGCTCCATCGCCGCATCCATCTGATCTTCCAGATTGCCGATTTGAGCGCCCAGCTCGTCCATCTTGCCGTTAAGCTCTTCCTGCTGCTCCTTCAAGGCGTCAATCTCGGCCTGCGTCGCGGCAAAGGCCCCGCCGAGTGCGGAGAGCCCGAGCGAAAGCAGCATCGCGGCCACCAGCACCAGACAAATGATAGCGGCAATTCTCTTAGTCTTCAATAGAATACCTCCTAGTTAGCGGGAAGCTTTGAATAAGCCCAAATGGCTCATCCGCTTCTTCCCAAGGCCCTAAATTCCGTAGCTATACCTTCAAGTAATTGCGTATCGCCATTCCCCCGCCGAAGAAGCCCACGAACACACCCATGGCAAGGAAAACTCCACCCACCGGCAGCATGAGCGTATCATAGGGGACAACCGTGACCAAGTTTCCGGCAATTCCGGACATAATGCTGTCGGAGACGAGCGTATATATACCCCACTGCGCAAAAAATGCGGCAGCCGCGCCCAAAACTCCCAGAGCAAGCCCCTCGATAATAAAGGGCGTCCTTATAAAGCTGTTCGTCGCCCCGACCATACGCATAATCGCGATCTCCTCGCGGCGGCTGAAGGTCGTGAGCTTAACAGTGTTCGACATTATAAATATGGAGACCAAAAACAGTGTTACCACCAGAATCAGCGACACTCCCGAAACGATGTTGCGCAGCCTTACAAAGCCCTGAGCTATCTGCAGCATAGCGCTCGTTTCGGCAATGCCCTCAGTCTGATCAACGTCGATCTGGGTTTCCCCCATAAAGGCGATGTCCTCCAGGTAGATCACATATCTGTGACGGAAGGTGTCGGACTGAATCTCTTCAAAAATAACCTCGTCTTCGCCGTAATCGTTCCTGTAGTCCTCATAGGCCTGCTCCCGCGAAATAAAGTCCACCTCGCGCACATTCGGAATCGCCAAAAGATGCTGCTCAATTGCGCGCGCCTGCTCCTCGCTTAAGGTCTCGTCGACGAAGGCAAGCATCTCGTTCTGGCTCTCGTAATAAGATATAAGCGAGTTAATGTTGACCGCCAGCAGCGCAAAGCAGCCCATAATTAAAAGACACGCAATGAGTATTGTCACCGACGCGAAGGACATGAATCCGTGGGTAAAAACGCTCCGAAAACCCTCTTTAAAGAGGTAACCGATCTTATTCATCAATGCCATAGCTGTAATACCCACCCATTCCGTCGCTGACGACAAGACCCGCGTCAATCGCCACGACGCGCTTGGAAAACGAGTTGACAAGCTCCTTTTCGTGAGTGACAACAAGTATAGTCGTGCCCAGCTCATTTATCTTTTCGAGCAGCAGCATAAGCTCAAGACTCTTAACCGGGTCAAGGTTTCCCGTAGGCTCGTCCGCAATAATGAGCCGAGGAGAGTTCACCAGGGCTCGCGCTATAGCCACGCGCTGCTGCTCCCCGCCGGAAAGCTCCATCGGATAGCGGTTTTCCCGCCCGTCCAGCCCGACGAGATCCAGAACATAGGGCACGCGCTTATTTACTTCCTTCTTGCCCGCGCCGACAACGCGCATCGCAAAAGCGACATTCTCATAGACAGTCTTGTCCTCAATGAGGCGAAAATCTTGAAACACAACCCCCAGCGTGCGCCGCATATAGGGCAGCTTGCGGGGCTTAATTTTGCCGAGATCAAAGCCGTTGACAATAATCTCCCCGTCCGTCGGCTTAACTTCTCCGGTTAGAAGCTTAATTAGCGTCGTCTTCCCCGAGCCGGAGGGCCCGACAAGGAAAGCAAATTCTCCGTCCGCTATTTCAATGTCAATGCCGCCGGCGGCAACGGTGCCGCTGTTCTCATAGACCTTTGAAACGTTTATCATCTGAACCATTTACAGTTTACTCCTATGTCTTTGTGCTCTGCGAATTCAGATACTTCTTGACCATCAACGCCACCTTAAAAACAATGGCGTGGTCAAATTCGCGCAGGTCTAGCCCCGTGAGCTTCTTTATCTTTTCAAGCCTGTATACCAGCGTATTTCTGTGTACAAAAAGCTTCCTGCTCGTCTCCGAAACGTTTAGGTTGTTCTCAAAAAACTTGTTAATCGTAAACAGCGTCTCTTGGTCGAGAGACTCAATCGGATTTTTCTTGAAAACCTCCGACAAAAACATCTCGCAGAGCGTCGTCGGCAGCTGATAGATAATCCGCCCTATGCCAAGATTCTCATAGTGGATAATCTTCTTGTCGGTCTCAAAGACCCTTCCCACCTCAATGGCGGTCTGCGCCTCCTTATAGCGGTCGGCAAGCTCACGCAGATGAAACGACGTGGTGCCAATCCCGATGACCGTCTTGACAAGCAGTCCGCTGTGAACGGCGTCCCAAATGCTCTCCGCAACACGATAGACGTCCTTATAATCCGCACCCTGATCCAGCTCCTTGATAACAACAACGTCCGTCTCGCTCATGCTGAGAACAAAATCGTGCTGCTTGTCCGGAAACAGCCCTTGAATAAGCTCCAGCGCCGCGATGTCGGTCTTGCCGATCTGCCGAACAAGATACACTGCTCTCGGCGCCTCGGTGACAAAATCCAGCTCCTTGGCGCGCACATAAACGTCGCCGGGCAGAATGTTGTCCGAGATTACGTTCTTAATAAACGTCGCCTTATTATACTTTTCCTCATAATTGCTCTTCGCCTCGTTAAAGGCGACGGCAGCCATTATGCAAATGCTCTTCGCCGCGGCGTCCTTGCCGTCAACGAAAACCGCATAATCAAATCTCGAAGCCGCGCTGCCCAAAATCCTATATGTACGGGTGGCAGTCTGAAAAAAAGGCTCCTGTAAATCCAGCGCCACGCTCTTAACGCTCTCGAGCTTCGACCCTATCAGCGGAAGCTCATTGCTGGCGACAACAAAACCCTCCGAATCCACAACTCCAAAGCTTCTGTCCGTGGCATCCTTCATTTGAAGTATTACGCTTTGAAATATCCTGCTTGACATATTTTGTCCCCTCTCAAAATATTGCGGAACATCTATGTCCAACATCATACCCTATTCTCTTGTTTTTTTCAATAGATTTTTGATGAATTTTTGTAAATTATTTTATATCCTGTAGCAGAATTCTCCGTTATTGCTAGTTACTAACAAATTTTATGTTTAAATTTGCCAATATCCTCGCTCCAAAAAATCCCAAATCACACTTTCCCGAAATGCCTAGCCCCCCATGGAATCCGAAGCTGCACATGATTATACAGAAGTAAAGACAATTTGTATAGCCCATAAGTGTACAAAGCTTTACGCGAAATTTTATTGAAATTACACTATTTGTCTCCATTTTGTAACTATTTTGTTAATTTTCTCCGCAAGTCTCAAAAACCTTTTCCGCCTGCTCGCGGCTCATAAGCCGAAACTGCCCCGGCATGAGCGCCGCATCCAGCTCCAGTCCGCCGATACTAATGCGCTTTAGCTTCTCCACACGGTTTCCCCGCGCGGCCAGCATCCGCTTCACTTGGTGATACTTCCCCTCGCTCAGCCGGAGCCAACCGTGCTTTGCGTCTTCGGGGTCAATCGAAAGCGCAGCCTTCCGGCACCTAGTCCCGTCGCGAAGCTCAATCCCGCCTAAAATCGCCTCGCTGTCCGCCGCCGTCATCGGCTCCGCCGTAAAGAGCTCATACTCTTTGAAGATGTGCTTTTTCGGATGCGTAACCGCGTGCGCGAAGGCGCCGTCGCTAGTCAAAATAAGCAGCCCCGTCGTGTCCTTGTCGAGCCTGCCCACCGGAAAAAGCTCTTTTCTCGAAAGCCCCTCCCCAAGCAGCTCCAAAACGGTTTTCTCCCGCTTATCCTCTGTTGCACAGACAAAGCCCTCGGGCTTGTTTAGCATGAGGTACAAATGTTCTTCGGCTTCAAGCCGCTTACCGTCGAGAAAGACCTCGCCGTCAAGCAGCTGCACACGCCCCGACTTTATAAGCTCTTTGGCGTCGGAGCGCGAAACACCCGCCCCGTCCGCCACTAATTTCTCAAGTCTCATAATTTTATTTGCGTCCCTATCTATTATCTAATATCTTTTATCTATTATCTGATCTTATCATATCTGCCGGACAAAGTGAATACCTTTAATCGGGAGGGGTTATTCATGTTTGTCTACACTGTAAAATGGAACAAAAAAACAGCGCTTCTAATCATCCTCATCGCGGCGCTTGTAATCTGCGCGTTAATTCTGCTGATCGGCGCGCTGAAAGGCTCAGGCTCCGGCGCGCGTGTCTCAAACACGCAGGAGCGCGTGGAGTATCTCGAGAGTCTCGGCTGGGAGATACAGCCCGAGTCGGAAATCGAGAGGTCTGTCGTAATACCAAGAGAGTTTTCGGAAATCTATTCCGCTTACAATCAGCTTCAGCTGGCGCAGGGCTATGATCTGTCCAAATACTGCGGACTGAATGTCAATGTCTATACATATTCGATTTTAAATTACAAGGGCTACACCGGCCACGTCGTCGCGGAGGTCTATGTCTACAACAGCGAGATAGTCGGCGGCGACGTCCACTCTCTCGAGCTGGACGGCTTCATGCACGGCCTGAAGGCGAAATAATTGACAATTGAGAATTGACAATTGACAATTAATGGAGTCGCGCAAAGCGCGACAATTATTTCAATCATCGCGAAGCGATACCTTCAATTCTCAATCAAAATTGCACAATAATAGTCCCCGCTCCTCGGAGCGGGGACTATTATTGTGCGGTTTTTACGCTATTTCAATAACAACGCCGCTGCCGACGGTGCGGCCGCCCTCGCGGATAGCGAAGCGGAGACCCTTTTCGATAGCGATCGGGGCAATCAGCTCGACCTTCATGTCAACGTTGTCGCCCGGCATGCACATATCAACGCCGTCCGGCAGAGAGATAACGCCGGTAACGTCCGTCGTGCGGAAATAAAACTGCGGGCGATAGTTGTTGAAGAACGGGGTGTGGCGTCCGCCCTCTTCCTTGGTGAGAACATAAACCTGTCCGACAAACTTTGTCAGCGGCTTGATGCTTCCGGGAGCGGCAAGAACCTGTCCGCGCTCAACATCCGTCTTGGCAACGCCGCGAAGCAGCGTGCCTACGTTGTCGCCGGCCTCGGCATACTCAAGGGTCTTGTGGAACATCTCGGTGCCGGTAACGGTGGTCTCGCGGGTGGGCTTAATGCCTACGATCTCGACCTTGTCGCCGACCTTCACGCGGCCGCGCTCAACACGTCCGGTGGTAACGGTACCGCGTCCGGTGATGGTGAAAACGTCCTCGACGGGCATGAGGAAGGGCAGATCGCTCTTGCGCTCGGGAGTCGGGATATAGCTGTCAACGGCGTCGAGCAGCTCTTTGATGGAATCATACACGGGGTCGTTAACGTCGGTAGACTCGGAAGACAGAGCCTCAAGGGCGCTGCCCTTGATGATGGGGATATCGTCGCCGGGGAAGTCATACTTACTGAGCAGCTCGCGAACTTCCATCTCGACGAGCTCAAGCAGCTCCTCGTCGTCGACGAGATCGGCCTTGTTCAGATAGACAACAATGGCGGGCACGCCGACCTGACGGGCAAGCACGATGTGCTCGCGGGTCTGAGCCATGGGGCCGTCATTGGCGGCGATGACGAGAACCGCGCCGTCCATCTGCGCCGCGCCGGTGATCATGTTCTTAATATAGTCCGCGTGTCCCGGGCAGTCAACGTGCGCATAGTGGCGGTTGTCGGTCTCATACTCAACGTGAGCGGTGTTGATCGTGATGCCGCGCTCGCGCTCCTCGGGAGCCTTGTCGATGCTGGCATAGTCGGTGTAGGACGCCTTGCCCTGGAAGGACAGATACTTGGTGATAGCCGCTGTAAGCGTGGTTTTGCCGTGGTCAACGTGACCGATGGTTCCGATGTTGACGTGGGGCTTGGTTCTCGCAAATACTTGCTTAGCCATTTAATTTTTCCTCCTTAGTTATGTTTACACTAAATAATTTATTAAGCAGTTGGTTTAGTTTTGCCGTGGCTCTGCCGCAACCTCGCGGCAACGCCCTAATAATACTACAGGATAACGGGCAATTTTGCAACATAAAAATTGTCATAATGCGCATTGTTTTCGGTTGCCGCTTATGCGGCGAGAAAACAGCGCTTAAATCTGAGTGAAGTTTGAACTTGTTTCAAACTTTACCTGCCGACAAGCTCCTCCTGAAGAGACTTGGGCAGCTCAACATAGTGACTCGGCTCCATGGTAAAGTTCGCGCGTCCCTGGGTCTTGCTGCGCAGTGCCGTGGCATAGCCGAACATGGCGCTCAGCGGAACGTTCGCGTCCACCTGCGTCGAGCCGGGGCGGCTCTCCATGCCCAAAATCTGCCCGCGCCGCGAATTGAGATCGCCCATAACGTCGCCGACATAATCGTCCGGCACCGTGACGGCAACCTTCATAATCGGCTCCAGCAGAACAGCGTCCGCCTTGTGACAGGCCTCCTTAAAGGCCATGGAACCTGCGATTTTAAAGGCCATTTCCGAGGAGTCAACCTCGTGATAGGAGCCGTCGAGCAGCGTTACCTTGACGTCCACAACCGGGTATCCGGCAAGAATGCCGGAGAGCATCGCGCCCTGAATTCCCGCATCTACAGCGGGGATAAACTCCTTGGGAATCGCTCCGCCTATGACTTTGTTAATGAACTCATAGCCCTTGCCGCTCTCGTTAGGCTCAAGCAAAATCTTGACGTGGCCATACTGACCCTTGCCGCCGGACTGCCTGACATATCTGGTGTCCTGCTCGCAGGACTTGCGGATGGTCTCCTTATAGGCGACCTGGGGTCTGCCTACGTTGGCCTCAACGCGGAATTCGCGCAGCAGTCTGTCCACTATTATCTCCAGATGCAGCTCGCCCATACCCGCGATTATGGTTTGACCGGTCTCCTCATCAGTATAACTGCGAAAAGTCGGATCCTCCTCCGAGAGCTTCGAGAGGGCAATGCCCATCTTCTCCTGACCGGCCTTGGTCTTGGGCTCAATGGCGACCCTTATAACGGGCTCGGGAAACTCCATGGACTCGAGTATAATCTGGTGCTTTTCGTCACAGAGCGTGTCTCCGGTAGTCGTGTTCTTGAGTCCTACAGCCGCCGCTATGTCACCGGAATACACCATCTCGATGTCCTCGCGGTGATTGGCGTGCATCTGCAAAATCCGCCCGAGCCTCTCGCGCTTGCCCTTGGTGCTGTTCATCACCGTCGAGCCGCTCGCCGCCGTTCCGGAATAGACCCGGAAAAACGAGAGCCTTCCCACGAAGGGATCGGTCATAATCTTAAACGCCAGTGCCGAAAACGGCGCATTGTCGTCCGCCGGACGGCTCTGCTCTGTGTCCTTGCCGGGCAGCGTCCCCTTAATCGGGGGAATGTCCGTCGGCGCGGGCAAATAGTCAACTATCGCGTCTAAGAGCTTTTGTACGCCCTTGTTCTTATAGGATGTGCCGCAGACCACCGGCACAAACCGGTTTTGAATTGTCCCTCTCCTTATAGCCTCACGAAGAAGCTCGGCCGGAATGGGTTTTTCGTCTAATGCCAGCTCCATCAGCTCGTCGTCCAGATTCGAGGCCGCGTCTATGAGACGTGTGCGAAACTCCAGTGCTTTCTCGAGCATATCCTCCGGGATATCCTCAACTCGCAGGTCCTTGCCCATGTCGTCATAGTAGATATCGGCCTTCATCTCGACCAGATCAACTATACCTCTGAAGCTCTCCTCACTGCCGATAGGCAGCTGAATTGCAACGGCGTTACATTTAAGTCTGTCTCTGACCATGTCCAGCACGTGATAGAAATCCGCGCCCATAATATCCATCTTGTTGACATATATCATCCGCGGGACGCTGTAGTGGTCGGCCTGCCGCCAAACGGTCTCCGACTGAGGCTCAACTCCGCCCTTCGCGCAGAGAACGGTAACGCAGCCGTCCAGCACGCGTAAGCTTCGCTCCACCTCAACTGTAAAGTCAACGTGTCCCGGCGTGTCGATAATATTAATGCGGTGATCCCTCCAAAAGCAGGTCGTAGCGGCGGAGGTAATCGTGATTCCGCGCTCCTGCTCCTGAGCCATCCAGTCCATGGTGGCGGTGCCCTCATGAACCTCCCCGAGCTTATAGTTAACGCCCGTATAGAAGAGAATGCGCTCCGTGGTTGTGGTCTTGCCCGCGTCAATATGCGCCATTATTCCGATGTTTCTTGTTTTGTCCAGTGATACTTTCCGTGACATAAATGCAACTCCAGTGATTTCGCCGTCCGGCTCGCGCCAAAACAGCGAGCCACCTTACCAGCGGTAATGTGCGAAGGCCTTGTTTGATTCGGCCATCTTGTGGGTATCCTCGCGCTTCTTAACCGATGCTCCGGTGCCGTTCATGGCGTCCATAATCTCGGCGGAGAGGCGCTCCTTCATTGTTTTCTCGTTGCGCTTACGCGCATAGCCCGTCAGCCAGCGCAGACCGAGGGTCTGCCTTCTGTCGGCTCTTACCTCGATAGGCACCTGATAGGTCGCGCCGCCGACTCGGCGGGCCTTGACCTCCAGCGAGGGCATGATGTTGTTGAGCGCTTCCGTAAAAGCCTCAAGTGGGTCGCGGCCGCTCTTGGCCTTGACAATGTCAAAGGCCTCATACACAACCTTTTGTGCGACGCCCTTTTTCCCGTCCAGCATAATACTGTTGATTAGCTTGGTAACCAAAACAGACTTATAAACAGGATCGGGAAGAATTTCTCTTTTGGGTACGTTACCTCTTCTGGGCACGATACTTCCCTCCTTCATACGAAAATGAATCTCATCGGTACTCGGAGAGACTGCTGTCTCCCCGCATATGCCATGTGTCGAAGCAACATAGGTAATATATATGTTAAGCCCCGTACAAGACATAAGCCTTGCGGCAGTTCGCCGCAGCCTTCTTACTTGGGTTTCTTTGCGCCATACTTGCTGCGAGCCTGCATGCGTTTTGCGACGCCCTGAGTATCGAGAGTTCCCCGTATGATGTGGTAACGGACGCCCGGCAGATCCTTAACGCGCCCGCCGCGGAGCATAACCACAGAGTGCTCCTGCAAATTGTGACCCATGCCCGGGATATACGCTATGACCTCGTATCCGTTCGTCAGACGCACACGCGCAATTTTCCTCAGAGCCGAGTTCGGCTTCTTGGGCGTCGCGGTACGAACAGCCGTGCAGACTCCGCGCTTTTGCGGTGAGGACATATCTGTCTCGCGGTTCTTAATCGTATTAAGCCCGTGCTGCAGCGCCGGTGATGTTGACTTATAGGTCGGTGCCTGTCTGCCCTTTCTCACCAGCTGGTTAAATGTTGGCATACCTTTCCTCCTTTCCTCAAATATTCTATGGAGCATCTGAATAAATGTGATTTATTCAGGACTTCCCTATTCACACAGGCTATTTTCATCTACCCGCGCGAATTGGTATTTTAGCATAGTGCACAACTTTAGTCAAGAAATTTTTCTATAGTGCATTCGTTCTCCCGACCAAACTCGACAGATCAACATAGTCGTCGGCCTCGCGCGTGGCTTCGCCCTCGCTCTCCGCGTTAAAGCGGCGATAGACCTCAAGTCCGCTGCCCGCCGGAATTAGCTTGCCGATAATGACATTCTCCTTTAGCCCGACCAAGTGATCCACCTTGCCCTTGATGGCGGCGTCCGTGAGAACCTTCGTCGTCTCCTGGAAGCTCGCCGCCGAGAGAAAGCTCTCCGTTGCCAGAGAAGCCTTGGTTATGCCGAGCAGCGTCTGTGTGCAGGTCGCCGGCTCAAGAGCCTCGGCCTCGGCCTCGTCCTCATCCTCGATGAAATTCGACGCCTGGCTCTGATCCTCCGCCGCACCCTTAGCCGCCCTGCGCTTTGCCACCTCGCTGTTCGCGTCCTTAAGCTCCTTCCAGTCCACCGTCGCTCCGGAGAGCAGATTCGTGCCGCCCGGCTCCTCAACGCGCACCTTGCGCATCATCTGCCGGACAATCACCTCAAGGTGCTTGTCGTTAATCTCAACGCTCTCCTTGCGATAGACCTTCTGAACCTCTTGAATAATATACTTCTGACACTCGGCAATCCCCAAAATCGCCAGCACGTCGTGCGGATTATAGGCTCCCGCCGTCAGCGGCTGACCCTTCACAACGTCGTCTCCGGTTTTCACCAGAATACCGGCGGAGACCGGCGCTGAATAGTCCACGACCTCGCCCGTGTCGGGATTGGTAATGAAAATCGCCATGATGGAGTTCTTCTTCGTCTCCTCAATGGAAACCTTGCCGTCAATCTGCGCGAGAATCGCCATTTTCTTGGGCTTGCGCGCCTCAAAAAGCTCCTCGACGCGCGGCAGACCCGTCGTGATGTCGTCGCCGGCAACGCCGCCCGTGTGGAAGGTACGCATCGTCAGCTGCGTGCCCGGCTCGCCTATGCTCTGCGCGGCGATAACGCCGACGGCCTCGCCCTCGTTTACGGGCGTTCCGGTTGCAAGGTTAATGCCATAGCACTTGGCGCAGACTCCGCTGGAGGCCTCGCAGCTGAGCACGGAGCGGATCATAACCTCGTTTATGCCCGCCGCCTCAAGCCGCTTGGCGTCCGCGCGGACAAGCATGTGGTTGTTGTCAAATATAACCTCGCCCGTCGCGGGGTCAATAATATCGTCGAGCGGAAAACGCCCGTGAATGCTGTCGGCAAAGCTCTTGACCTGCTGACCCTTGTCGTCGATGATAGCACTCGCCGGAACGCCTCTCGTCGAGCCGCAATCCTCCTCTCGGATAATAACGTCCTGCGAAACGTCCACCAGTCGCCGCGTCAGATAGCCCGAGTCCGCCGTGCGAAGCGCGGTGTCAGCAAGTCCCTTTCGCGCGCCGCGCGAGGAGATAAAATATTCCAGAACCGAAAGCCCCTCGCGGAAGTTGGCCTTGATGGGAATCTCAATCTTCTTACCCGAGGTGTTCTGCATGATACCGCGCATTCCCGCCAGCTGACGAATCTGCTGAATCGAGCCGCGCGCGCCGGAGTTTGCCATCATGAAAATCGGGTTAAACTCGTCAAGATTGTTCTGCAGCGCGCCGGTAACGGCGTTGGTAGTCTTCTCCCACTCGTCCACGACAAGTCTGTATCGCTCGTCGTCGGTGATGTTTCCGCGGCGGAACTGCCGCTCAATCGCTATGACCTTCTGCTCGGTCTGCTGTATAAGGTCTCTCTTCTCCTTAGGCACCGTCATATCCGCGATGGAAATCGTAATCGCGCCCAGCGTTGAATACTTAAAGCCCAAAGACTTAATGTTGTCCAAAACCTCCGCCGAAATCGTGAAGCCGTGCTTGGATATGCAGCGCTCGACAATGCTGCCCAGCTGCTTCTTGCCCACCTGGAAGTTAATCTCATACTCAAAAATCATCTCCGGGTCGCTGCGGTCAACAAAGCCCAGATCCTGCGGAATCGGCTCATTATATAATATCCGCCCCACCGTGGTCTGAATAAGCTTCGTGGCAGGCTTGCCATTAATCATCCTCGTGACCTTGACCCTAATCGGCGAGTGCATTCCCAGCGCGCCCTCGTCATAGGCCATAAGCGCCTCGCTGGAGCCCGAAAACGCGCGAACGCCCTCAAACTCCGCCTTACGCAGCTCCTGCTCACCGGCCTTCATGCGCGCGACTACTTCGGCGTTGGCTTCAATAATCTGCTCGGAGGGATAAACCTCCCCCGCCGTAAGGCTCGTGCTGCCCGCGTCCGTAACGCGAAGGTGCTCGCCCTCATACTCGCCCATTCTGATAAAGGTAAGGTAATAAGCGCCCAGAACCATGTCCTGCGTCGGAACAGTAACGGGGTTTCCGTCCTGCGGCCTAAGCAGGTTATTGGCAGAGAGCATCAGAATCCTCGCCTCAGCCTGCGCCTCCGAGGACAGCGGAACGTGAATCGCCATCTGGTCTCCGTCAAAGTCCGCGTTATATGCCGTGCAGACCAGCGGATGCAGCTTGAGCGCCCTGCCCTCGACGAGAATCGGCTCAAAGGCTTGAATACCCAGTCTGTGCAGCGTCGGCGCGCGGTTTAGAAGCACCGGGTGCTCCTTGATAACAACGTCCAGCGCGTCCCAGACCTCCGTCTGCTGCTTGTCTACCATCTTCTTTGCCGACTTGATGTTGTTGGCGCAGCCGTCCTCAACCAGCTTCTTCATAACAAAGGGGCGGAAGAGCTCAATCGCCATCTCCTTCGGCACGCCGCACTGATAAATCTTAAGCTCCGGCCCGACGACGATAACGCTGCGCCCGGAATAGTCAACGCGCTTGCCGAGCAGGTTCTGCCTAAAGCGACCCTGCTTGCCCTTGAGCATATCTGAAAGGCTCTTCAAAGCGCGGGAATTGGCTCCCGTGACGGCTCTGCCGCGGCGGCCGTTGTCGATTAGCGCATCTACGGCCTCTTGAAGCATCCTCTTCTCGTTGCGGACAATAATATCCGGCGCGTTGAGCGCAATAAGCCTCTTGAGGCGGTTGTTGCGGTTAATAACCCGACGATAGAGATCGTTTAAGTCACTGGTCGCAAAGCGTCCGCCGTCCAGCTGAACCATGGGGCGGATTTCCGGGGGAATAACCGGAAGAATGTCAATAATCATCCACTCCGGCTTGTTGCCGGAGCATAAAAACGCCTCTACTACCTCAAGCCGCTTTACGAGCTTTGCCTTCTTCTGACCCGAAGCGCCCTGCAATTCCGCTCTCAGCTGCTCAGAGAGCTTGGCGCAGTCAATGTCCGCAAGAAGCTTCTTTATAGCCTCCGCGCCCATTCCGGCGTCAAAATCGTCCTCATATTTCTCGCGCATATCGCGATATTCCTTGTCGCTCAGAAGCTGATTCTTCTGGAGCGGAAGCCCGTCGCCGGGATCTGTCACGATATACGACGCAAAGTAGAGCACCTTCTCCAAAATTCGGGGCGTCAGATCAAGCAGCAGCCCCATTCGAGATGGAATACCCTTAAAATACCAGATGTGCGAAACGGGCGAGGCAAGCTCAATGTGTCCCATGCGCTCGCGGCGCACCTTGCTCTTGGTTACCTCAACGCCGCAGCGGTCGCAGATAATGCCTTTGTCGCGAATCTTCTTATACTTCCCGCAGTGACATTCCCAATCCTTCGTCGGTCCGAAAATCCTCTCGCAGAAGAGACCGTCCCGCTCCGGCTTGAGTGTGCGATAGTTTATAGTCTCGGGCTTTTTGACCTCGCCTCTGGACCACTGCCGAATCATCTCCGGCGAGGCAATCCCAATCTGAATTGCGTCAAAAGGTGCATAACTCATATATTAGCCTCCTCTTCCGCGGCATAATCGCCGTCATCCGCCACCAAATCCTCATCGTCCTCGGTCTCTTCAATCGCATAGCCCGAGTTTACAATCTCCGCGTCCTTACCGGCAACATATTCCTCACGGAAATCCGGAACGAAATCGTCGTCCTCGTCCTCTTTAAGCTCAATCTCTGCGCCGTCCTTGTCCAGCACCCTCACGTCCAGACAGAGCGACTGCAGCTCCTTAATCAGAACCTTAAACGACTCCGGAACGCCCGGCTGCGGAATGTTGTGCCCCTTAACAATGCTCTCATAGGTGCGAACGCGCCCCGTGACGTCGTCGCTCTTAACCGTCAAAATCTCCTGCAGGGTATAGGCCGCGCCATAGGCCTCCAGCGCCCAGACCTCCATCTCGCCGAAGCGCTGACCGCCGAACTGCGCCTTGCCGCCCAGCGGCTGCTGCGTAACGAGGCTATATGGCCCCGTGCTGCGCGCGTGAATCTTATCGTCCACCAGATGGTGCAGCTTTAAGAAGTATACATAGCCGACCGTGACGGGGTTGTCAAAGGGTCTGCCCGTGCGCCCGTCATACAAAATGCTCTTGCCGTCGCTTCGCAGTCCCGCCAGCTCCAGAGTCTCGCGGATTTCCGACTCGTTCGCGCCGTTGAATATAGGCGTTGCCACCTTCCAGCCCAGCGCGTGCGCGGCATAGCCGAGGTGAACCTCAAGCACCTGCCCGATATTCATTCGGGATGGAACGCCCAAGGGATTCAGAACTATGTCCAGCGGCGTGCCGTCCGGCAGATAGGGCATATCCTCTTTCGGGAGAATGCGGGAAACAACGCCCTTGTTGCCGTGGCGTCCGGCCATCTTATCGCCGACAGAAATCTTGCGCTTCTGCGCGATATAAACCCTTACAACCTCATTGACCCCGGGAGAAAGCTCGTCGCCCGCTTCGCGCGTAAAGCGCTTTACGTCTACGACAATGCCGCTCTCGCCGTGCGGAACCTTAAGGGATGTGTCGCGCACCTCTCTGGCCTTCTCGCCGAAGATAGCCCGCAGTAGCCGCTCCTCCGCCGTGAGATCGGTCTCGCCCTTGGGCGTCACCTTCCCGACCAGAATATCGCCGCTGTGAACCTCCGCGCCGATTGAAATAATGCCCCTGTCGTCCAGATATTTAAGCGCGTCGTCGCCGACTCCGGGAATGTCGCGGGTAATCTCCTCCGCGCCCAGCTTCGTGTCCCGCGCGTCGCACTCATATTCCTCAACGTGAATCGAGGTAAAGGTATCGTCCGTTACGAGCCGCTCGTTGAGCAAAATCGCGTCCTCGTAGTTATAGCCCTCCCAGGTCATGAAGCCGACCAGAATGTTCTTGCCGAGCGAAATCTCGCCGTTACTGGTAGCCGGGCCGTCCGTTAAGACGTCGCCCTTGCTGACCCTGTCGCCGGTCTCGACCAAGGGGCGCTGATTTATGCAGGTGCCCTGATTGCTTCGGGCAAATTTAATAAGCTTATAGTCCTTTGAGCCGCCCTTGTCATATTTAATCGAAATGCCGTTAGCCGAAACGTGCGTAATTATCCCGTCGTCCTCGGCGCAGAGCACGACCTTAGAGTCCACGGCGCACTTATACTCCATGCCGGTAGCGACAATCGGCTGCTCCGTCGTCATGAGGGGAACTGCCTGCCTCTGCATGTTCGCGCCCATTAATGCGCGGTTTGCGTCGTCGTTTTCAAGGAAGGGAATCATAGCCGTGGCTATGGAAATCATCATTCGCGGCGAAACGTCGATATAATCAACGCGCTCGCGGTCAACCTCAATAATCTCGTCGCGGTGGCGGCAGGTAACGCGCGCGTTAATAAGGCAGCCCTGCTCGTCCAGCGGCTCGGTCGCCTGCGCGATGATAAACTGATCCTCAACATCCGCCGTCATATATTCGGCGTCCGCGGCAACCTTTCCCGTCTCCTTGTCAATCTTCCGATAGGGCGCAATGAGAAAGCCATATTCGTTTACCTTCGCGAAGCTCGCCAGATATGAGATGAGGCCGATGTTCGGACCCTCCGGCGTCTCAATCGGGCACATACGGCCATAGTGGCTGTAGTGCACGTCGCGCACGTCAAAGCTCGCCCTCTCGCGAGATAGACCGCCCGGCCCCAGCGCGGACATACGCCGCTTGTGCGTTAATTCCGCCAAGGGGTTTGTCTGATCCATAAACTGGCTGAGCGGCGAGGAGCCGAAAAACTCCTTGATAGCCGCCGTAACCGGCCTTATGTTGATTAGGCTCTGCGGCGTAACAATATCCAGGTCCTGCAGCGTCATACGCTCGCGGATAACGCGCTCCATACGGGAGAAGCCGATGCGGAACTGGTTCTGCAAAAGCTCGCCCACGCAGCGGATGCGCCGGTTGGCAAGATGGTCAATGTCGTCCGGATTGCCGACGCCTCGCGGCAGCCCGAGCATGTAGTTAACAGAGGAGAAAATATCGTCTACAATGATGTGCTTGGGAATAAGCTCGTCAATATTCGCGCGAATCGCGTCGCGAAGCTCCTCGCCCTTATATTCCTGCAGCAGACGGCGCAGCACAACAAAGCGCACCTTCTCTTTAATCCCCAGCTCGCGCGGATCAAAGTCCACAAAGCCCGCGAGATCGACCATGCCGTTCGAGAAAATCTTAATGTCCCGGCCGTCCACGCGAATAACCGCCTCACAGACGCCTCTGCGATCCAGCTCGTCGGCCATAGCGCGCGAAACCGTCTGTCCGGCGTCGAGAATGACCTCGCCCGTCAGGGGGTCAGCAAGGGGCATAGCCAGCTGCTGTCCGGAGAGCCTTGCTCTGATGGCGAGCTTCTTGTTAAATTTATAGCGCCCGACACTGGAAATGTCATAGCGGTGCTTGTCGAAGAAAAGATTCTCCAAAAGCGCCTGCGCGCTGTCTACCGTGGGGGGGTCGCCCGGACGCAGCTTGCGATATACCTCAATTAGCGAGTCCTCGCGCGTAAACACGCTGTCCTTGTCCAGCGTCGCGAGAATAGTCTCGTCGTTTCCGAAAATCTCTTTCAGCTGCTCGTTGGTAACGCCGCCCTGCTCCCCGCCGGAGCAGGAAATCCAGGTATAGGGCTTCCCTTCTTCGTGCCGTCCCACCGCGCGAAGCAGCCAGCTCACGGGAATCTTGCGGTTCTTGTCAATGCGCGCATAGAAAATATCGTTCGAGTCCGTCTCATATTCCAGCCACGCGCCGTGATAGGGAATAATCGTCGCCCCGCATAGAAAGGCTCCCGTCTTATCTACCTTCCTGTCGAAATATATGCCGGGGCTTCGTACAATCTGCGAAACGATAACGCGCTCCGCGCCGTTAATCACAAAGGTACCGCTCTCGGTCATGAGCGGAAAATCTCCCATGAAGATCTCCTGCTCCTTAATCTCCTGGGTCTCCTTGTTGCGCAAGCGAACGCCCACCTTCAAGGGCGCGGCATAGGTTGCGTCGCGCGCCTTGCACTCCTCCTCGGAATACTTGGGCTTCTCGTTCATGGAATAGTCCACAAAGCTCAGCTCCAGAGAGCCTGAATAGTCCGAAATGGTGTCAACGTCAGAGAAGACCTCCCGCAGGCCCTCGTCCAGAAACCATTTATAAGACTCCTTCTGAATCTCCAAAAGGTTCGGCATCTCTTGGCTTTCACCGCTGCGCGCAAAGCTCTTCCTAAGAGTCTTTCCGTACATAATGTCCCGAGGCATAACCATCACTCCTTCAATATTATCTATGATACTCCCGGCCGCGTTGCAACAAAGATGTTCACTGCTATTGCAATTTGAATCGGTATCTGTTAACATTAGGTCAGATATGAGAGTGGGGGATTGTCCCCCTTTTCGTGCACATAGCAAGTGATTGTACCACATTCTTCGGCGACTTGTCAAGACTTTCCATGAATATTTTGTAAATAATAACGATTTTTTAATTCGGCGGCAGATTTTTTACCTGCCGCTCTTTTTGCGGACAGGGGACTTTCCCCGGCGTGCGCAAGCTCGGAGGAACCTATGAATATAGGAGTAATCGCGATATTCAGTCTGCTTTTGGCTGTAGCTCTCATAATCCCTTGGCGTCAGGGGCTTATGGATAAGAACCGCCCTTTTATAATCGCCGTCGCGGCAATAGCCGTGGCGTTCTCTGTGCGCATCTTCTTATTCGACTTCCGCAGCGGCGACTACAACACCTTCCTTGTCCACTGGGTAGATTTCTTCCGTCAAAACGGCGGCTTTGCCGCGCTTAAGGAGCCCCTTGGCAACTATAACCTGCCCTATCTCTATTTCCTCGCCCTGTTTTCTTATGTCGAAATCAATGACCTCTATCTCATAAAGCTCCTGTCTCTGGCGTTCGACATAGTCCTCGCCTTCGGAATGCTAAAGCTCACGGGACTTTTCACCCGCTCCAAGGTTCGGCTGCTGGCGGTATATCTCATAACGCTCCTGCTGCCCACGGTCGTTTTAAACGGCGCGCGCTGGGCCCAGTGCGACAGTATATATGTCTCCTTCGCGGTACTCGCCCTCTGGGCGGCGCTCTCGGACAAGCCCATCCGCTCCGTCGTATTTATCGCGCTCTCCTTCGCCTTCAAGCTGCAGGCGGTGTTCCTCATGCCCTTATGGCTGGTGCTCATCTTCGCAAAAAAGGTGCGCGTCTGGCACCTTGTCTTCTTCCCGCTGACCTATTTTATAACAACAATCCCCGCCCTTCTCGCAGGCAGACCGCTTCTCGACACGCTCCTGCTCTACTATAACCAGGCGGACACCGTCGGCACCGCGCTCAACTATAACTCCCCCTCGATCTTCGCCCTGCTAAAACCCTCGGGCAATTCAGACGCCGTCAGCTCCTATGCCATCGCCATAGCGTTTCTGTTTGTGCTCCTGATTTTTACCTGGACCTTCCTGCGCCGCAAGAATCTCAATAACGAGTCACTCGTCTTCATCGCCCTGCTCTTCGCTATCGGAATCCCCTTCCTGCTGCCCCATATGCACGACCGCTACTTCTTTATGGCAGACGTGCTGACGCTGCTGCCCGCCGTACTCTACGCCGGCTATATCCCCCTCGCCGCGCTGACCTCCTTTGCCTCCCTGCTGTGTTACCATTCCTATTTCAAGCTGTATAAATCCTCCCTCCCCGTCAGCTACGGCGCAATCGCCCTCATCGGCGTACTGGTAATCCTCCTCATCCTCACCGCCTCCCACCTCGGCTCCCGCCGCTTCAGCCAGCTGAAGCGCAGATAATAGATAATAGATACTACAAAAAAATCCCCGTCCTTCACGGACGAGGATTTTTCATTATAAAAACGTACTCCCGTCCAAACCCTCGTCCCAGCATCGTACCCACCGCGCTAGCGACCGTTACGAAGTAAGGTCGCGCCCCTGTCCGCGTAGCGGCACGCTCCAACAGAGCGAAGCGTCATTGGGCCCCTTTTCTTTTTCAGAGTCCAGAGAGACTTTCTTCTTTTCGCAAAAAGAAAAAGTCTCTTTGGCGCTGTCCGCGGAGGACGC
>JAISHS010000011.1 GCA_031262405.1 Oscillospiraceae bacterium
GGAGAGCACGACCACGACGTCGTTACCGTCACAGTACGCGTCGGCGATTATACCGGCGACACGTTTAATTTTCTCGGCGTCAGCGACTGAGCTGCCGCCGAATTTTTGAACTAAAAGCATATGTTTCTCCTAGAGAGTTCAGATAATAGATGGGGGCATAAGAGCCTCGCAGAGTTTTGCCCCGCAGGGCAAAATAAAATTAGATCGTTTTTTCAGCGACCTGTGCGGTGAAAAAAACTCTTCTCAGCTTGCGAGTCGCCGCGAAGCGGCACGTTGCAAGCTGCAAAAACCGGCGGGAAATGCCGAAGGCATTTTCCGACGAGCAAAGCTAAACTTGCATAGTCATAATTTCGTTATACGCATCCACGACTTTGTTGCGGATTTGCAAAGTGAGGCTCAGGGCGATCTCGGCCTTCTCCGCGTCAATGAGAACGGCGGACATATCGTCGCTGGTGCCGGACAGCAGCTCCAAGGCAGAGCCCTTGTCGGCCTTGTCCGTCGCCTCGGCGTTGTTAAAGGTGTCCGTCAGAATGTCGGAGAAGACGGAGCCCGTATCGCTGACGGCCTTCGTAGCCTCCGGATTAAGCAGACTCGAGATGTTCGATGATATGGGATTAATACTCATAGCAAATTACCTCGCAGAGTTTCGCCCGCAGGGCGAAGTATTTTAGCCGTTGCCGATTTCCAGTGTCTTGACCGCCATGTCCTTGAAGGTGTTGAGCGCGGTGATGTTCGCCTCATAGGAGCGATAGGCGGCCATCATGTCCGTCATCTCCTGAACTATGTCAATATTCGGATAGCGCACATAGCCGTCCTCGTCGGCGTCCGGGTGAGTGGGGTCATAGTCCAGCTTCAGCTCCGAGGGGTCCTCGCCCACCTCGACGACGCGAACGCCCCCGCTGCCCGCTGTGGAGGCGCGGGAGAGATATGAGGCGAAGCTGCGGCCGCCGTCAAGACCGCCATAGCCGCCGGAGAGCTTAACCCCCGAGCGCTTTTCCTGCAAAACAACATATTTGCGGCGATAAGTCTCGCCGTCCGGAGTGCGGGTGGTCTCGCTGTTGGCGATATTCTCCGCGATAACGTCCATGCGCAGGCGCGACGCCGTAAGCCCCGAGGCGCTTATGCTGAGTGAATCAAGAAAACCCATTATGCCTTACCTCCCGTCGTTAACCGCCATTCTGATCCGCGCAAGCTCGCTGTTGAGCTTTGCCAGAATGGTGTTGTATTGAATGGTGTTCTGTGCCAGCTTGACGTTTTCAGAGTCGATATCAACGTTGTTCCCGTCAAGCCGCATAGCGGTTCCGTCGTCGCGGTCAATTAAAACCGCCGAGACCGAGGAGACGTCCGTATCGAATTCCTGATGCTTGGGGTTGGTTTTCTTTGCGGAAAGGGAGGAGGTTGAGCTGAGCGCATTTTCAAAAAGCGTCTCAAATTCAACGTCCTGAGCCTTGTAGCCCGGGGTTTCAACATTGGCGATGTTGCTGCGAATCGCAGTGTTGCGCATCCAAGCGGCGGAAAGCCCCTTGCCGAGCAAATCAACCGATTGAAATAATCTGTCCCACATATAATCTCCTTTATGATACAGTCGCAACAGACAAACGAACAAATACTATGTAAACCATAACACAAAATGTCGATTCTGTCTATAGACAGATTTAGTTATTTTTCAACATATTGTGCTTTTTTTGTTACAAATTACTAATTATTGCGGTTTTGAAGGTTGACGCCCGCAAAAGCCGCCGGTATTATTTCAAGGAATAGAAGTGAAAAACCACAGCTCTTGCAATTTCCTCCGGCGTCATGAGCTTTGAAACAGCGCCGTTTTCATAGGCTTTTCTGGGCATTCCGAAGACAACGCAGCTCTTTTCGTCCTGACCGACGGTGAAGCAGCCGACGTCGTGCATGAGCTTGAGACCCTCGGCGCCGTCCGCGCCCATGCCGGTGAGTATGACGCCCGCCGCGCGAGCCCCTGCGACTCTTGCCACGGACTCGAACATGATGTCCACAGAGGGGCAGTGCCCGCTGTATTTCTCCGGCCCGCCGAGCTTGGCAAAGAACTTAGCCCCATGCTTTTCAATGCGAAATTGCCGACCGGCCTGCGCCACATAGACGGTGTTGGGCTCCAGAGCCATACCGTCCTTAGGCTCTAAGGCGTGAAAGGGCAGCATTTTGTCCAGCGAGTCGGCATAGATTTCCGTGAAGCCCGTGGGCATATGCTGAACTACTATAATAGGCGGCATGATCGGGGGGAGGGCCGCAAGAACACGCTTCGTCGCCTCGACGCCACCGGTGGATGCGCCGATTGCCAGCAGATATTTCTCTGTCACAGCCTGCGACAGAGTGGGTAGCGGTACGCCCGATAAATTCTGGTGACTATTATCAGTCAAAAACCGTCACCTCCATTTTCCTGGGATTTATGAAACTAGAGTATACACCGCAATTATACACCATCTTGCAAAAAAATACTAGTATAAAATCAAGGGAAAATATCCGGAAAACATTCGGAGTTTTTTCTAAAAGTACGGACGCCGCCAAGGGCAATTCTTCCCATCTGACGACGTCCGTGTCATATTAAATTAGAACAATTCGGTTAGTGTCAACAAGCCCTAATCTTAAACGCGCTTGCGATAAATCGAAGGCTGAACCTGTTCAAATCTATCATATATGCCCGACAGAGTCTCGCTCATGCCGATGAATAGATAGCCGCCGGGTTCCAGAGCGTTAAAAAACTTTCCGGCAAGCTCCGCCTTGGTCGGCTTGTCAAAATAAATCATGACGTTGCGGCAGAAGATTATGTGGAACTTGCGGCGGAAAATGCCGAAGTCGCCCATGAGGTTAAAGGTACGGAAGATGACCTCGCGGCGAAGCTCATCTCTAATCTGCCAGTTATCACCGCCGCAGGGCACGAAATATTTTTTTCTCCAAGCGGGATTGATTTGCGCCAAGTGCTCAGAGGGATAGATTCCGTTCTTCGCCTTTTCCAGTACGCTCTGCGAGATGTCCGTAGCCAAGACGCTGCAGTCCCACTGCGGCTTATTGAAGCCGAAATAGTCGTCCAGCGTCATGGCGATGGTATAGGCCTCCTCCCCGGAGGAGCAGCCCGCGCTCCAAACGCGCAGGTCATAGTTTTTGATCTTCTTCGTCCACTCCGGAAGCGCGGTCGTCCGCATAAACCTATAGTGGGTTTCCTCGCGCATGAAGTAGGTATAGTTCGTCGTCAGGCGAATAATCAAGCTATCGACCTTGGTGCCGGTGCGGTCGTCCAGAGCGTCGGCTATAAAGTCGTGATAATTGTTGAAGGGCGACTGCGCAACTGAGTTTGAAAGGCGCCCTTCTACAAGGGCGCGTTTCTTTTCAAGGTCAATGCCGAATCTGTCCTTCATATAGGTATACAGCAGCTTAAAGTCTTCGTCGTGCAAACCGTTTTCGGGGTTCATCTCTGTTAGTATCTCCCGTTAATATATTGGACCTGCCGCCGGGAAAGAACGGTTGACAAGTCCCCGGACCTGTTATCCGAAGTCTCCGACTGAGCGTCAGCTGATGCTCGTGACCTGCTCCTCAAAGATTTGGTCAATGTCGAGCAGCTGCTTAACGTTTCCGTCATAGAGACCGATTTTCTTCACGAAAGCGTCAGCCATGCCGTCGTCACCGGTTCTGGGCGGTTGCTGAATGTTCTCGTCGTCGATCGTAATGACCTCGTCGACGTCGTCCACGATGAGTCCGATGCTCATTCCGTCCACGCCCAGCTCGACAATGCAGGTGCGCTCGGTGAAGACAATCTCCTCACCGCCGAAGCGCATACTGCAGTCGATTACGGGAACAATCTGCCCGCGCAGATTGATGATGCCGCGAACATAATCGCTCGTGTGCGGAATCGCCGTAATCTCCTGAACGCCAATAATTTCCGTTACATACTTAATCTCGATGCCATAAATACCCTGTCCGATTCTGAAGGTGAGATATTTTCCATACATTACATCTTCTTCGGCGAGTTCAACATTGGAGTTTCCAACCATAGCAATTCTCCTTTTTATATTGTCACAACAGCATATCAAGAATAAGCCCGCGTATCTCTCCTATTGCGCTGAGCATTCCGATGTTGTCTGCCTGATCTGAGAGCACAAGCTTTGCCATTTCGTCTAATTTGTCGTTAACGGTCTTGACGGTCGCGAAGGTGCGATGGCGCCCCCGCGAGGCAAAGGAACTCTCCTTAGAAAAAGAATAACCGTTACTGACGATTTCGTCAAGGAATTCTTTTATCAAACTGCGATATTTCTCAAATTCCTTTATGTCGACCCGCTTGCCGAGCCGATCGCCCTGCTCGTCAATGCGCGCGACCATAGCGTTTATGTGTTCTCTGAAGCTCTCCTCCGAGAGCTGAGTGAGAGTTCTGTTGAAAGTCAGAGAACCGGCGCTCAGATGCTCTCTGGCGTCGGAAATCTTTATACCCGGCAGCGCGCTGTCCGTCATCTGTACACCCTTGACTTTCAAAACACCACACCCTTTGCTTTTTTACTGCCGAAAAAGGGCAAAGCCTTTTTCGGCAGATGATTAATATTTCTTATCAAATCTCGGCGAGCGGCCGCCCATCAGATTCTGACCATAGCCGCTGACACCCTTCTTGCTCTGCTCTAGCTTTTCCACCTCGAGCTTGAGCTCAGAAAGCTTAGCTTTTGCGGCAGTCTCGTTTTCAGAGATAGTGGAGAGTATCTCGGCGAAAATCCCGCCGATTTCGCCGCGAAGCGCGGCGGCTTCTTCAGAAGCATCCCCGACAAGAGCGCTTGTAGAGTCAACCCGCCCCCTCATATCCTCCGTAAGCGAGAGGCGTCTCTTCGTGCTGTTACGGAAAGAAGACAGATCTCCGGCGGCAATGAAGCCCGATTGCTCCTGAACCAGAGCCAAAAATTCCTCGGCTAAGCTCCTAAGCTCATTTAGCTCGGTTAAGAGCTCTTTTTCCTCGGCCGCGCGAGTCACGAGATAACTCCCTCATAAACGAGCTGGGTCTTTTGAGTCTCACAAACCTGCTTCCAGGCGTCGCGAAGCTCCGTCACAAGGTCGGCAACCTCGGCGACTAGATCGGCGTCCTTTTTCATATTCGCCTCGGCAAGATGCTCGATCATAAACTCATATAGATTCATAAGATTGGCGGAAATCTCAAAGCTCATGTCAAGACTGCGCATAAGCTCCGTCACAATCTCCTGCGCCTTGATGAGGTTCAGGTGCGCCTCGGCAGGGGCTTTTTTATGGATGTTGCGCTGTGCCAGGAGAAGGTTCTTCCTGAGCGCGTCATAGAGCATGACTATCAGTTCCATGGGACTGGCAGTGAGAATAGTTTGTTTCAAATATGTCTCCTGCGGGTTTTTCATCATCATGATTACGACACACTCTCTTTCTGCTACATTGCGCCGGTGAGAGAGCTGAAGAGCGCCGTTATAGCGGAGGATTGGTTGTTCATCTCAGCAATCAAGGTCTCCATCGCGGCAAACTGCTGATAATATTTCTCAATCTTCGCGTTCATCTTCTCCGTCATCGTGTCAAACTTTTCTTTGGTATCTTCAATATCTTCGTCGAGATCGTCGATCTGGTTTTTCTGACGGTCGGTGACGTATTTAGAAAGAACGTTGTTGATTTTTGTGATGAAGCCGTCGCTCGAGGCCCCAGAGGATTTTGATTCGGTGAACATTGCCGCCACGCCGTCAGGGTCGCTCTCAAGCGCCGCGCGCAGCTTCGTCTCGTCGAGGGAAATCTGCCCCGGGGTATAGTCGAAATAGCTGGACGAGCCGATTCCGATAGAGGAGGGGGAGTATTTCGTCCCGCCGGCGGTCTGATACAGCGTCTGGCGAAGAGCGGTCAGAACCGACTCAATGCCGTCGTCGTTGTTGAGGATTCCGATTTTGGCAATCTTCTCCCAGTCGGCAATCTGCTCGCTGGTCATCTCGGCCTTTTCGGCCTCCGTGAGCGCCGTATAGGCAGACTGCGTGGAGCTCTTTTTCTCCGTCACGAGCGTGTTGAGCTTATTTATCATCGTGTTATAGCCCGTCACGAATTTCTTAATCTTTTCAACAGCCGCGTCAACGTCCTTTGATACCGTCACGTCAATCGGCTCAGACCCGGCGGTTGTGGTTTTGTTGAGGGTGAACTTGAGCCCGTCGAGCGTAAAGGTGTTTGAGCTTCTCTCTACGTCATAGCCGTTTATTTTCATTTTGGCGTTCTGACCGGCATATTCGCCTGCGGCAATTCCGGAGGCAGCGCCCGCAGAGAAGAAGTTACCGCCCTCGCCATTTTCAAGCGTCAGCTTAGACTCCGCGCCCGTTGTCTTGGAGGAGATAGTGATTTTGTTTGAAATCTGGCTGTAGGACATCGTGACCCCGGCGGCTGTGTTAGAATTGACGGCCTTCATGACCTTCGAGAGAGAGTCGTCCTTGTTGAAGGTAAATTCCTGACCGTTTATCTTGAAGGAGAAGTTGCCGTTTTCGTCAGCAGCCAGACCCGACAGGGAATCCTTTACCGCGGCGTTGACGTTGAGGCCTGTGCTGGCGAAGCCGCCGGACGTTGAAGCCGTGGCGCTCTTGGCAAGCTGGGTAATCTCGTCGATTGTATAGGAGCCGAGGTTGGCCTCCGCCTGCGCCTCTACAGTAACCGCGTTAGACTGTCCGCCGGTAACGGTCGCCTTGTTCGTGTTGAAGGCGCTGGAGCTGAGCATACTGTCCGCGCCGAGCACGCTTCCGAAGTTGTTCCGGAAGTCGTTGAGGACGGTACGCACACCCGTCAGAGCCTCCTGCTTCCAGGAGAGAGTGGTTTGCTTCTGATAGACCTTGTCGAGCTTGAGCTGCTCAATCTGAGAGAGCGTTTTTATGATGGAGTCAGTGTCCAGACCGGACGCCATACCGGTCAGACGCATTGTCGTATTGATTCCGCTAAGTGAAGAAGCCATAATTGTAACGCCGCCTTTCTTAAATTGTCTCGAAGGGCGAACCCCTCCTTGGTTTTTTGGAAAATAGGAAATCCGTTCCTACTTCTATTCTCGAATCATTTGCCCGAAAGTTTATATTTAAACTGAAACTTTTTTTATTAAGCTTTCGATTTCCGAGCTGACGCTGCCACCGTCATAGGGCAAAAAGGCGCTGACGACTTGGGTCTGAACGCCCGAGAGAGCGGCGATATGATCGGTAATACGCTTTTCGACCTTGCGCGAGACATTTTGGGCAAAGCGCTTTTTCATATTGGCAAACAGCACGACGAAAACCCCGCTGTCTGAAAAGCCCAGCTCGTCTGTGAGCCTTATGGAGCGGCCTATCGCCTCCGCGGCTAGGCGCAGCACGTCCAGCCGCGCGTTTTTATCTAACGTCGCGGCGGGTCGGACAGAGAACGCCGCCAAGACAAAGGGGCGTTTTCCGCGCGTATACTCATAAACGTGGCGAGCCGCCGCTTGAGTAAGACCCTTGACGTTGTAAATACCAAGCTCGGGATCGTGGCGGTCCTGGTGCTCTTGCCACTGCTGCTCAAACTGCTTTTTCCGGCTCTCCTCAAGCTTCTCGCGAAAGCTTCCGGTGAGCTTTGAAATATCCGAATAGCCCAGAAAGACGCGCCAGACTCCGCCGTCTAGCACCGCCATCCTAATGGACTGCTCCGTCTGAACCTTTCCGGTTAGCAGCTCACGCTCCGTGACGGAGACGGAAAATTTCTTCGCGCGCATCTGCATTCCGTTTTGCAGCTTTATTACCGCGCCGCCGCTGGATTTCTCGATTGAAAAGTTGAGAACGCCATAGAGCCTCTCCACGCAGTCGCGCCAATCGGAAAAGGCGTCCGGAGAGATGCGGCTCTTGTCAAAGTCCGAGAGAAGGCGATAGGCCTTCTTGTGGTCTAGCGCGATAAGGCTGCTGAAATAGCCGCGCAGAGCCTCCTGCGCCAGCTCCTCCTCCGTGAGCGGACGAGAGGAGGCGCTCTTCGTAAACTCGCGGAGCTTGCGCCGCCGCGCCAAATTGTCGCAGAGCGTACTGTAAGCGACGTTAATGTCCTTCATGCGCTCTTCGGACTCCGCCCCGGGGTTTAAGTCCGGATGATTCTCGCGGCACAGCCGCTTGTAAGCGGCGGAAATCTCATTCATGTCGGCGCTCACGCCGACCTGTAAAACCTTGTAAGAGTCAAGTACCCGCATATATCTCCGCCCTATTCATGTACCCAGTATCTTATGCGGCTGTTCAAAGTGGCCGCGCCGTAGATATTTGAAATATAAGTGTAGTTATAAACCTTACTTCCCGCCTGAGCGACGGTTACGCCGCGCACGGGGTCAAAGCTTGCGTTTTCCGACGGACAGACGACTTGAACGTGGCCTATGCTGCCTGCGGTTGTAACGGCGGGTTTTCCCGCGTTTGCCGCCGCCTGAGCCTCCTGCGCCGAGACCTCCCTCCAGCCATAGCCCGCGCCGTAACCGGCAAGCCAACGCTCGATTCCGGCGGCGTCCAGGGGGGTTGTGCCCGAGGTGTCGGGATAGATGCGAATCTCGCCGGTTTTGCTGTCGATATAGTGGGGAATCTCCGCGCCCATCGCGCTCGTAACGTCCCAAACGAAGATATTGCAATAGGTGTAGCCGTCTCTGTAGGGGCGATAGCGCTCGGCTGTCTCGACATTAAACTGGTCTATAACGGCGCGCAGGTTCTCCGCACTGCGGTTACTCTCGCTGTTCGTGAGGGCGGGGGTGGTAGGCTGCCAGAACTGCGTGGGCAGGATCGCCGAGCCCGTGCCGGTGGTGTTAGGCACGTCGGTTTTTGTGTAACCAGCCCTCTCGAAAACCTCGGCGACCGTGTCGAGGGTGTCGGCGTTATAGGTGGGGTCTACGGCGTTGTTATAGAGGGCTTCCTTGTTTTTTGAAAACTGCCCGAGCATCGCCGTCATGAGCATCATAATTCCGGAGCTTGAGCCCGAGGAGCCGGAGCCGGAGGCCCCGCCGAGTCCGCCGCCGAGCTGCATCATCATGCAGAATAAAAACAGCGCCTTCATCGCCTCGGACATATCGCCGCTGTCCGTTGCGCTTTTCGCCGCGTCCGTGGCAAGCTCCTCAAGAGCGCCCACGTCGGTCTGTCCGGTAATAAGCCCCGTTATGAGGTCTGTCGTGTCGGAGGCGGCGGAGCTAGGCTCCTGAGCCGCAGAAACAGACTCCGAGGAGTCAGACTGCACCGAACTAGACTCCTCCGAGGCAGCTAATGACTGCTGCAAAACTGAGGAAAAATCGGCAGCCGCAGCCCCCGCCGAGCGCTTAGTTTCGCCCGCAGTTCTTGCGCCGTCAGTTGGATTTATTTGAGAAATACCGTTCATCTGTTTTTGTACCTCGTATTGATACTGTGGCACACTCGTCATAACCTAAAAAGTATATCACAGCTTCTTTAAAATTTCAACGCGAAATTACTGTTTTCTGTTGGTTAGTATTACTTTTTAAGCGCGCCGTATTTTTTGTCAACATCGCTGACAAAAATAAGCACTCTGGCAACTACCTCATAAAGCTCCTCGGGAATCTGGTCGCCTACGCTCATCTTCGACAGCATTGAAGCCAGCGAGGGGTCTTCGACGACCTTGACTCCGGACTGCTTTGCCACGGAGACGATTTTCTCCGCGACATAGCCCTCGCCAAAGGCGGCGAGAACCGGAGCCTCGTCTGCACCGGGCTCATATTTTATGGCAGCGGCGCGTTTTATGTTTTTTCTGTTTGAATCTTGCATATTGCCCCTCTATATGGTAAAATCAAGATGTGGGTTTTGTCGCCTCTCGTGTGCTGCCAGTGTGAGCAGTGCAGTGAGGGGGGTCGTCTGAGCGGCTTTCTCGGTTATTCTAAGCCCGGCAAGCCTAAATCCGGCTTCCTTGAGCCCTAAGGCAAGCTCCGCCTCGCTGCTCTCCAGAGCGGCCTTGGCAGCGGAGCTTGCGGTCTCCATCTCGAGATTTACTTCCTTCCCGCGCACTCTGATAAACGACTCTGTGTGACCCATGTGCTCGAGGTCCAGCGAGACCAAAATCCGCGCGTCAGTCGGATCAAGCTTCCCCTTACCCTTGCGGTTTTTATATACATAAAGCTCCGCGCTCGTGCGCTTTCCGGCTATGGTAACCGGAAGCTGCGTATAGACAAACTGATTTATTTCTCCAAGCAGCTTAATATGCTCCGCTAGCTTTTGCGTCTCAGCCCTAAGTGCCTGCTTTCCGGAAAGAGGCGCCTGCTCCAGAGCCTCCTCGAAAAATGCCAGGCGAACCGCCAGCTCATTTTTCGTGCGCCTCAAAAGCTCGCCCGGATTTTCTTCACCCTTAGGCAGAGCCGTAAAGAGTCCGCTGAGCATATCAGTAAGCTTCTTTGCGGCGCCCTCTCCGCCCGATTCGGATACGCCGGCGGCGTCCACGGCGGCACGGATAAGCGCGTCGGAAAATTCCCTGAGCGATTTTTCACTTGCGCGTCTGAATTCCGGCATCTGCCGGAGCGCGGCCGAAACGTTCTCCGCCGCCCCTTTATCGGCGGCGCCGCCGCCATCTTCCGGCGCCACTCCGGCACCCCTCTCGGCCGCACCTGCGCCGATTGCGCCTCCCGGCGCCCCCGCAGAGCCTCCCAGCACCCCTCCGGCACCCCTCTCGCCCCCGCCTGCGCCCTCGGCACTACCCAGCAGCCGCGTCACCCACTCGCCCATAGTTGCGGCCTCAAAGAGGTTTGGAGAAGCGGTTGCGGCCTCGCCGAGATTCGGCGTTGTGGCTGCGATTTCGCCGATATTTGATGTTGCGGATTTCTCTGGAGCGGTCAAAACCCCGACTTGGGCTGCCTCCTGCGCGACGTGCGCGCTTAAATCGCCCGCCTCCGAAACGGCGGCTCCGACATCGCCGATTGAGCCTGAAACCGCCGTGTTGACAGGGTTTGAGCCCTCTGTCGGGTTTGCGCTCGGCGCGGAGAAAAGCTGAGTATTGAGCTCCGGCGCGGAGCCAGCCGCTTCGCCCTGAGGCGCGGACTGCGAGAGCAGCCGGAAAATATTATCGATCAGCGCCGCCGTGTCGGCGGAGTTTATTAGCAGATTTTGAGCCGCTGTGAGCGACGGGCTCCCTGCCTTGATATCGTTTGCGGCGAGAAACGCCGCCTCCGGAATTGTCAGCTCCGGCAGCGCAGTCAAGAGATTTCGCATAGAGTCGAGGGTCTGGCGGTCAATCGCAAAACCGAGACTTCCGAGCGCGTCTGAAAACGCCTGAAGCGAGGCGGGCGCGAGTGACGAAGCGACGGCTCCGCTGAGATCGAGCGCGTCTACATGGCCACTAAGCGACATTATTATCGTATCGCCCGATTTTCCGACAATGGTCAGCGAAACGTCTTGACCGGCCTGTAAATTCGCGCTTATATCGAGTCTCGCGTGAAGAACCTGACCGGCGCGGGTTCTGACATTAACAGAGCCGTCGGAGTTTAACGCCGTGACCTTGACGGCAAGAACGTCGCCCTCTTGCAGAGCCTCGGGCGCGGCCGCTTGCGTGCTGCCGCTTATAGCGCGGGTGGCCTCGTTAGAGCCGGTATCAATTCTCACAGCGCTTCCTCCTTTAAATCAGCTATTTTGCGAGCTATTCTAAGCTTTGCGGAAATAAATTTTAGAAAAAAACAGCATCCACTATAAATTATCGTTGAAAGATTACGAAACTTGAATTATAATATTTTTTGTATCGAGCCACTAGAAACCGGAGGGAAAGCAAATGCCAAATAATCCGCTCGACAACATTGACCAAGTCCACTTGGAAGTATTTCAGGAAATCGGAAACATCGGTGCGGGAAATGCGGCAACGGCTCTCGCGGGCATTCTGAACAGGCGAATTGACATGAGCGTGCCCAAGGCGAAGATTGTTCCCTTTGACACGATTGTCAACCTGCTCGAGGGGCCGGAGACTATTGTCGCGGGCGTACTGATCGACATTTCAATGGACCTAAACGGCTATGTTCTGCTGGTGCTTCATCTGCGTGACGCCGCTGAAATTATGAAGCTTGCGCTAAACAGCGACGAGAGCGCCGAAAGCATTGTTGCAAGAGCGCTTTCAACGGGACTCGGAGAGATTGAATACTCCGTCATGCTCGAGGTATCGAATATTCTTGCAGGCTCCTTTCTCTCTGCAATCAGCTCTATGACAGGACTGCGCATAGTTCCCTCTATTCCGCAGCTTTCTATCGATATGCTCGGCGCCATTATGAGCATAGTAGCCATTCAATACGGACAGTCCGGAGACAGCGTTTTGTTTCTGGATACGCGTTTTTCGGATGATGCGAAGGACATAACCGGAAATTTCTTCCTCATACCCGACTACGAGTCCTACAAAAAGCTCATCGGAACACTGGGTATTGACTGATGGGCGCGCTGTTGGTGGGAATTGGGGACATGAAGGTCGGCCGTGCCGGAGACGTTATTACAACGCTGGGTCTGGGCTCCTGCGTTGGAGTAGTGCTCTATGACAAGTCAGCGAAAATCGGCGGCATGGCTCACATAATGCTCCCAAGTTCCAAGGGATTTGACGCCTCCAACCGGGCAAAGTTCGCCGATCTGGCGATAATTGACCTGGTAAACCTCATGGGCAGAGCGGGAGCGCGTCGTGGAGCGCTGACGGCGAAAATTGCCGGAGGCGCACATATGTTCAGCGGGAAGGCTGACAATGTACTTATGGTCGGAGACAGAAATGTTGCCGCCTGCAAGGAAATTTTAAGGCTTCTCAATATACCCGTTACCGCTATGGACGTCGGCGGAACCTTCGGAAGGACGATTGAGCTGCACACGGATACGGGCGGACTCAACATCAGAACCGTTGGCGCGGGACAAAAAATGATTTAATTTAGCAAAAAAATTTTTAATTTTCTCTAGCAAATCTGACAGACAGGCGTTATAATAGCTGTAAGTGGCTTTTGTACCCGGTTTGTCGAATACCCCATGAAAAAGGACGGAGCCCTTTTTCGACAAACTAAAATGCAAACATTGAGAGGAAAAAAACTAATGGCTAAGGTTTTAATCGTTGATGACGCGGCATTCATGCGGATATCAATCAAGAACATGCTCGTAAAACACGGATACGAGGTGGTCGGTGAAGCTGAAAACGGCAGGGTAGGTGTGGAAAAATACAAAGAGCTGGTTCCGGATATTGTGACCATGGATATTACGATGCCGGAAATGAGCGGACTGGACGCGCTGAAGGAGATTGTGAAATTCAATCCCAAGGCGAAGGTTATTATGGTCTCTGCAATGGGTCAGGAGGCGATGGTTAGAGACGCGATTATCTCCGGCGCAAAGGGCTTCATCGTCAAACCCTTTAAAGAGGACGGCATAATTCCGGCGATCAAGAAATTAGGATAATTGCATTATCCGGCGACCCCAAAAAAATATTTTGTGAGTAGGTGACGGCTTTGAGTGAACAGGATTCCATGCTGGAAGTATATATATACGAAAATCAGCAGCTTCTAGAGACGCTTGAGAGCGTTATGCTAAAAGGCGAAAAGGATCACGCTCTGGATGACGAGCAGATCAATGAGGTTTTTCGTATAATGCACACGATAAAAGGCTCGTCCTCAATGATGAACTTTGAGGAACTTGCCAAGCTATCTCACGCTGTGGAGGACCTCTTCTCGCAGATTCGCGACAAGAGACCCAGAAGCAGCGACTGGGACAATATCTTTGATATAGTCCTGACGGCTAACGACTGCCTAAAGGGCGAGATTGAAAAGCTCCAAAAGGGTCAAAGCGCAGACGCGGAGTTTTCAACTCTTATAGACAAGATTCATGTCTATCTTTTCCAGCTGACAAAGCGCAAGACTGTGTCAGAGGCTGAGGATGACTTTGATTCCGGGGCGATGGTGTATAAAATCAAGGTCTCTTTCGAAGAGGGCTGCATGATGGAGAGCACGCGCGCCTTCGGACTTGTGACGGCGCTTGCTCCCCACGCCGAGCTTATCCAGACGGAGCCGGCGAATCTGGACGCCGACAGTGCCAGCGAAGAAATTGTCCGGAGCGGTCTGGTCATCTTCGTGAAAACCGCTGAGGACCCGGAAGTCCTTAGGGAGGTTGTCGGCGAAACCATGTTCATTGAGGAATTTTCTCTCATACAGATCGAGGCGGACAGCCTTGACGTTCCTGAGGCTATGCGCCTGAAGAAGGCAGCCGCCGCAGCCAAGAGCGGAGAGCCCGTTGCCGCCGCTGCGGAGGGCGCGGTCAAGCAAAACTTCATCAGCGTAAATGTCAGCAAGCTGGACAAGCTCATGGATCTGGTGGGCGAGCTCGTTACGACCGAGTCTATGGTCACGAAGAATCCGGAGATTACAAAGCTTCAAATCGAGGGCTTTGACCGCAGCAGTCAGGAGTTGCGCAAGCTCATAAACGAGCTTCAGGACACCGTTATGAGCATTCGCATGGTGCCTGTTTCGACAACCTTCCATAAGATGCACCGCATCGTGCGCGACGTGAGCAAGAAGGTCGGAAAGGACGTCGAGCTGGAGATTATCGGCGAGGAGACCGAGGTCGACAAGAACATTATCGAGCTGCTCTCCGATCCGCTTATGCACCTCATCCGTAACAGCGTGGATCACGGCATTGAAATGCCGGACGTCCGCCGGAAGAAGGGCAAGGGTCAGACGGGACACGTTACGCTAGAGGCGCGCAACACCGGCGGCGACGTTATCCTTATCGTCTCGGACGACGGCGACGGACTCAATCGCTCTGCGATAATCAAGAAGGCTATCGAACAGGGGCTGACGAGCAAGAGCGAGTCGGAGATAAGCGACAAGGAGGCTTTTTCCTTCGTAATGCTGCCGGGCTTTTCTACCAACACGGAGGTCACGGAATATTCCGGGCGCGGCGTGGGCATGGACGTTGTCAAGCGCAATATTGACAAGGTCGGCGGCACAATCTCAATCGAGAGTGAGCAGGGAGTTGGCACATCAACGACAATCCGCATCCCGCTGACCCTCGCCATAATTGAAGGCATGAAGCTGCGCGTCGGCAATCTCGTGTTCATTGTTCCGCTGCTGAGCATTCAGGAGTCCTTCAAGCCGAATATTAAGGACGTTTTTCTCGATCCGAACGGCAAAGAGATGATAATGATCCGCAACCAGAGCTACAGCGTAATGCGGCTGCACAACATTCTGGATATAGAGTCCGAGTTCAAGGAGCTGTCAGACGGAATCCTTATCATGATAAACACGGAGTCGGATACCTATTGCCTCTTTGTGGACGAGCTTATCGGTGAGCAGCAGGCGGTTATAAAGCCCCTCCCGCCGTATATCAAGAAGCACAACCACGGTCTTTCCGGCATCGGCGGCTGCGCCGTTCTGGGCGACGGCTCGATATGCCTCATCATTGATATAAACAATCTGGTGATATAGGGCAGATAACAGATAATAGATAAAAGATAATAGATAATAGATAGAAGGAGTCGCGCGGGGCGCGACGGATTATAATGGCCACGCCGAATTATTCGGCGTGGCTGTTTGGTTTAAGCGGTGATATAAAGAAGCCGGAGTGCGAGAGCACTCCGGCTCAGACTGAAGACAAAGTCCGCCGAAAGGCGGATTTTGTTGCGTATTGGGGTAAGAAGTAGTATAATAAGAGCATATGAGACCTAGGAAAACAGAAGGGGTTGGTTACATGCTGAGCGA
>JAISHS010000037.1 GCA_031262405.1 Oscillospiraceae bacterium
GAGCTGCGCCGATTTCCTTATCTGCTACGCCAATTTCGTTTTATCGGTTCTATTTCCCAAGATATTGTCAAAGCCCGTTCCAGCATTGAGCTGAAACAGGCTTTGTCTGCGGTCTGAAACCGCCGAAGGCGGTTTGCCGCTCCGCCTTCGTCAATTGAGAATTGAGAATGCAGAATTGAGAATTAATGGAGTCGCGCTAAACGCGACATAATTTAAATCATCGCGAAGCGATACATTCATTATCAATTATCAATTTTCAATTCTCAATTATTTCTTGCAAAGCACTTCGTTATTTGGTAAACTTTCAATATACACTAACTATTTGGGGGTGCTTATGAAAGACATTTTTGTTCCGGGGGATATACTAATTCCGAAGGACGCGGATATGACGCTGTGGAGCGTTATTGCCTGCGATCAGTTTACGTCCTCGCCTGAGTATTGGGACGGGTTGGACGCGAGGATCGGCAAGGCGCCGTCTACGCTGCGGCTGATGCTGCCGGAGGCCTATCTTGAGACACGCGACAGCGCGCAGGAGACGGTTAAAATAAACCGCACTATGGAGGAATATCTCGAGCAGGGCGTTTTTGAGACGGTGGCGGACTCGTTTGTCTATGTCGAGCGGGATATGACCGTCGGCGAGAAGCGGCGCGGGATTTTGGGGCTGCTCGATCTGGACGCCTATGACTATCGGCACGACTCGAAGACCCCCGTGCGCTGCACGGAGGGGACGGTCGAGAGCCGCCTTCCGCCGCGCGTGAAGGTGAGAAAGGACGCCGCGCTGGAGCTGCCGCACGTTGTTGTTTTCACGGACGATCCGGCTTGGACGATGTTCAAGGGTCTGGAAGCGGGGGATGTGCTATACGACTTTGACCTCATGGACGGCGGCGGGCACATTATTGGCCGTCGGGTGACGGGCGAGGCGGCGCGGGGCGTTATGGACGCGCTTTTGGCATTGAGTGAGCCGGAGTATTTGGAGAAGAAGTATGCGCTCGGGGGGCTGGAGCCCGTGATTATCGCGATGGGCGACGGCAACCACTCCCTTGCGACGGCGAAGCTGTGCTGGGAGACCATTAAGCCGACACTCACCGAAGCGGAGAGGGCGAATAGCCCGGCGCGGTATGCGCTTGTGGAGCTTGTGAATATCCACGACAAGTCGATTGAGTTTGAGCCGATTCACCGCGTGATTTTTGAGACGGAGGTCTCGGGGTTTTTCTCTGAGGCGGAGGCGTTTTTCGCGGCGAAGGCCGGAGACGGTGCGGGAGAGCACAAAATTACTCTGCTGTGCGGGCAGGAGCGGCGCGAGGCGATTTTGAAGGGGCGGACTATCGGCGAGGCGATTGCGCTCGCGCAGGAGTTCTGCGTAGATTATGTAAACCTAAAGGGCGGCAAGCTGGACTATATCCACGACGACGATACGGCGATCGAGATGAGCTCTCAGCCGGGCTGCTGCGGGCTGCTGCTGCCGTCGCCGGGTAAGGACGAGCTGTTTTCGTCGATTATCCGCAGCGGCGCCTTTCCGGCGAAGAGCTTTTCCATAGGCCCGGCGAGGGATAAGAGGTATTATTTGGAGTGCAGGAAGATAAAATAATTGACAATTGACAATTGAGAATTGACAATTATGGAGCCGCAAAGCGGCACATAATTTTCGCGCTGCGGCGCGGGACGAAAGAATAGTCTACCTTAACTTATAGGCAGCCCTTTATAAATTATCGCGCTTGGCGCGATTCCTTTAATTCTCAATTTAAGCATTCTCAATTCTCAATTAAAACCAGGTGGTGGATTTTCAAATCCGCCACCTGGTTTTTTCATATTTCCGGCTTTGGCGCAATAGAATTGGACAAGGAGTATAACGAAGGCGGTGGGGTAATGGCTCAGGCGGAGGAATATTTACGGGCGGTGAGGCTGCTGCCGCCGGGTTTGAGGGCTAAGGCGGCGGGGCAAACGGACGAGCTGCTGCGCGGGGCGGAGGAGCTGCGTCTGAGGGTCGGACAAGCGCCGACGGCGGTTTTTGAGGGGCGCGAGCAGGTTTTGGACAGCGCGCACTGCGTCACGCCGGAGGAGCTAGCGCTCACGCTGGAGCTTGCCACGCGCTCCTCGGCGCATACATATGCCGACAGCATTAGGATGGGCTATGTTACGGCGCCAAGCGGGGTTCGGCTCGGGCTTTGCGGTACGGCGGTGACGGAGGGGGAGTCGATTTCGGGTTTGCGGCGGCTCTCGTCGATTTGCATTAGGATTCCGCATCAGGTTTCCGGCTGTGCGGAGACGGTTTTTCCCCGAATAAGCCGCGGCGGCTTTGCTTCGACGCTTATTGTTTCGCCGCCGGGGGGCGGGAAGACGACTCTGCTGCGCGAGATAGTGAGAAAGCTCTCGGAGGGCGGCAGGCGGGTTTCGCTAATCGACAGCCGAAACGAGGTTGCCGGAGTTTTTGAGGGTCGAGCCTGCTTTGACGTGGGCAGCAGGACGGATGTTTTGAGCGGTGCGCCCAAGGCGCAGGGGATTTATCTGGTGCTGCGGGCGATGTCGCCGGAGGTTATTGCCTTCGATGAGCTGACGGCGCCGGAGGATGTGAAGGCCTGCGAGGAGGCGGCGAATTGCGGGGTGGGGCTGCTTGCCACGGCGCACGCCGCCGGGCTTGAGGATCTTAGGTCGAGGCCGCTTTATGAGAAGCTTTTAGAGCGGAGGATTTTTAAATATGCGGTTGTTATCAGCTCTCTCGGCTCTCAGCGCGAGTATAGGACGGTGGAGCTGTGATTAGGCTGCTGGGGGGTCTTGCGGTGGTGGTAGGCGGGGCGCTGCTGGGGATAGTTTATTCGCGGAAGGTGTCGAGGCAGGAGCGCTGCCTGGGGCAGCTCATAGATTCGCTGCGGTATATGCGCTCGGAGCTGAAGGCGACTGCCGCGCCGACGACGCAGCTCATAGGGCAGCTTGCGCTCAACGCGGGCGGAGAGGTTAGGGAATTTTATGTAAACCTGCTGGCTCGGCTGGAGCGGCTGGGCGATGAGAGCTTTGAGAGTCTTTGGCTCGAGGCGGCGGCGGATCGGGAGAGCCTTCCGATAGGAGCGCGGCAGAGGCAGATTCTGGGCAGTCTGGGGGCGTTTATGGGGAAGTTTTCCATAGAAGAGCTGGACGCTGCCCTCGAGGCTGTCATAGACAGGCTGGGGCCGGAGCTGCTTAGCGCGCGGGAGAAGACGCGCGACGGCAACAGGCTCTATCCCGGGCTGGGGCTGTGCGGGGGGTTTATGATAGCGGCGATTTTCATGTAAGGATTTGCGGATGACGAACGCAACCACCGTCATTCCGGGCTTGACCCGGAATCTCGGGGGGATTGCGGGTCAAGCCCGCAATGACGAAATCGAGGGGGATACAATATGGATGTTGATTTGATTTTCAAGATTGCCGCGGTGGGGATTGTGGTGGCGGTTTTGCACATTATTCTGACGCGGTCGAACCGCGAGGATCAGGCGCTCATGGTTGCCTTGGCGGGGCTTGTCGTGGTGCTGGCGCTGGTTGTGAGAGAGATCAGCAGCCTGTTTGACCTGATTAAGAACCTCTTTGGACTATAGGTATGGATTAGGTATGGATATTGTTGTCAGAGGGGCGGCAATTGCCCTGACGGGGGCGGTGCTCACGCTGCTGCTGAAGCGGACAAACCCGGAGTTTTCGCTGATGCTCTCTATGGCAATCTGCGCCGTGGTCTTGACGGCGGCGCTGACGGCTTATTCTGCGATTGCGGGGACGCTCGAGGCAGTTTCTCTGAGCACGGGATTTTCCGCCGCCTACATAGCGCCGATTTTTAAGTGCGTCGGGATCGGGATAACAGCGAAGTTCGGAAGCAGCCTCTGCGCCGACGCGGGGCAGACGGCGCTTTCTTCCGCAGTTGAGATTTGCGGGGCGGTCTGCGCTATATATGTCTGTTTGCCGCTGATTAAAACACTGCTGAGAATTATTGAGGAGTTGGCATGAAAAGGCTTTTACGGGCGATAGTTTTAGCGGCCGCGATCACGCCGGTTTTTGGCTGTTTGACCTTTGCTCTGGCGGTGGACGGCGGACGCGCAATGCGCGCCCCTACGGATGCGGGGGTTGAGATTACGCCGCCGGTGGTGAGCGAGGGGGTTGAGATTACGCCGCCGGCGTTTGCGGGCGAGAGTGATCTGCCGGAGGAAAGTGCAGCCTTGCCGGAGGCGAGCGCGGGTCTGAGCGAGGAGCAGACGGACGAGCTTGAGGGGGCGCTGACGGACGAGGCGCGGGACCTTCTGGGCGATACTTCGCCTGTTGGCCTTGACGGGGCGGACTCGGGGCTGGACGCGATTTTTTCCGGCATAAAAGAAAACGGGCTGGGGATTTTGAAAACCGCGCTGCGCTCGGGCGCGCTCATGCTGACGGTGGTGCTGCTTGTTTCGCTTGCGGTTTCCGCGATGGGCGAGGGAGGGGCGCGGGACGCGGTAACGCTTGCCGGGGCGGTTGGGATCGCGGCGTTGGCTGTTGACAGCGTAAACAGCTTCATTGGACTGGGGCTGGAGACGCTGAGGAGTATTTCGGACTTTTCAAAGGCACTTTTGCCCATGCTCTGTACGGCGGCGGTGAGCGCGGGCGCCTTTACCTCTGCCTCTGCCAAGTACGCGGCGACCGCGATGTTTGTGGACGTGCTGGTGAATGTGGGAACGAAGGTGATTTTACCGCTGATCGGCGGCTATACCGCCTGCGTTATCGCGGGGGCAGCCCTGGGGGGCGACACGCTGACGAGGCTTGCCGACGGGCTTAAATGGGCCTGCACGAGCTGTCTGACGCTGCTGGTATTGGCCTTTACGGCCTATCTGAGTTTGACGGGAATTATCACCGGCAAGGCCGACGAGGTGGCGGCAAAGGCCGCGAAGAGCGCCTTGGAGACCCTGCTTCCCGTTGTAGGCGGGGCGATTTCCGGAGCGGCGGAGACTCTGGTTGCCGGAGCGGGGATTTTGCGCAACTCCATCGGGGTTTTCGGGCTGCTCGGGGTCTGCGCGGTGTGTCTGCTGCCGGTTTTGCGGCTCGGCGCGCACTATCTGGTCTTTAAGGGCACGGCGGCTCTGGCGGGCGCGGTTTCCGACAAGCGCATGGCAGACCTCATAGACGGGATAGGCACTGCCTTCGGGCTGGTGCTAGGGCTTGTCGGCGCGGCGGGAATAATGCTCTTCGTATCGGTGTATTCCAGCATGAGAGCGATGGGGGCGGCGTGATGGAAAGTTTTGGGGTTTGGATTCGCGGCATTGCCGTAACTGCGATAATCTGCGGGGCGGCACTGGCGATAACGCCCAAGAGCCGCGTCAAGGGCGTACTAAAGACTATCTGCGGGGTGCTTGTTGTGATCGCGATTTTGTCGCCGTTTATAGACGGGGAGGGGGAATTTTTATCAATGGATTTGGCGGAATATAGGGCGCAGGCGGCTTTTCTTGTTTCCGGAGCCGAAAAAGAACAGACAAATCTGAGCAGAAGCATCATAGAAGGGCAGCTCGGCTCATATATATTGGACAAAGCACAAACTCTCGGCTTCGGGAATTTGGCTGTGAGCCTTGGCCTAAAGTGGGGTGATGAGGGATATTGGTACCCATATGACATAGAACTGAGAGGCTTCGAGGATGCGCCGCCCGGCGCGATAAACGCTCTGAGCGTTATTATCGAGAGCGAGTTGGGGATTCCTTCGGAGCGGCAGTACTGGAAGACAGGCGGTGAGGAGCAGTGAAGGAGCGTTTTTCGGGGCTGCTGAAAAACAAATATGCCCTTATCGTTCTGGCGGCGGGGCTGGTTCTGCTTCTATTGCCTTGGGGCTCCGGCACGAGCAAGACGAGCGAGCAGACGCCCGAGGTGCAGGCGGAGGAGGCGGGCTTCTCTATCGAGGAGCAGGAGACGAGACTATCAGAGCAGCTTTCGCGCATTTCCGGCGCGGGTGAGGCGAGCGTTCTCCTCTCGGTGGAGGGGGGAGTTTACAGGGAGCTGGCGCAAAGCGGAGAGGACACTCTGGTGCTGGACTCGGACAGCGGGGAAAAGATTGTTGAGACCTATTACATTAACCCGAAGTATACCGGAGCTGTTATTGTGTGTCCGGGCGCGGGAAGCTCAAGCGTGAGACTTGAGATTATGAGAGCCGTTCAAGCCTTTACAGCTCTTGGAACAGACAAAATTGTTGTATTAGTGGGAAAACAGACGTGATGCAAAACTCTACGAGGTTTTTTGGTAATTTTAAATGGGAGGGCAGAAATGAATATTGATCTGAAGGAAAAGGACGAGATGGACACGGCGGAGGAGAATGTTAAGGCTCCGAAAAAGAGTAATGTGCGCAGAAACATAACTGTGGTTTTGGTGGTGCTGTGCATATGCGCGGCGGTTTATTGGAACTATAGCTATAACCACCGGAACGCAGACGACACGCTTGACGCCTCGCTCGTTGAGGCGAAGAACAATGAGGAGATTGAGGCCGCATCAGGCGAGGTCGGCAGCTATATCTCCGAATATTTCGCGATGGCGCGGCTGACCCGTCAGCAGTCCCGCGACGAGGCCTTAGCGCTGCTCGAGACGGCAGCGTCCTCTGAGAACGCTTCTCAGGAGACGATTGACAGTGCGATGAACGCTATCGCCGCGATGGCTTCCTATTCCATGCAGGAGACGCAGATTGAAAATCTTCTGCTGGCAAAGGATTTTGCCGAGTGCGTTGTCTTTATGAGCGCGGAGGGAATTACTGTGGCGGTGCCGACCTCCCCGGATGGGCTGACGGCGGAGCAGGCGGCGAGAATTACCGACGCCATTATTACGGAGACGAGTTATAACGCGACTCAGCTGCATATTTTGGAAATCAAGGAGCCTTCAGCGGGCTCTCAGGTTGAGACCTCGGGAGAAGCCGGCTCGGGCGGACTCATAGGCTCGGGCGAGGATGCGGGAGCTCCCGTCGGCTCGGAGGGAGAAGGCGAGATCGACATTGAGACCCAGGGCGGATATGTAGATGAGAACGGCGTAACGGTTTATGAGTGAGAGGCAAGATAAATCAATAGGATAAAAGGAAATGTTTTGCTTTATTTTTTGAGATGGATATGGTATGATAACCGAAAACCGGTTATCATACCATATCTTAATGTTTGAACAGCAGTAGATTCGGAGGGATTATTGATGTCAGATTCTTATATGACCACAGTTACGGGGAATGGCAGTATTAACATCGCGGAGGACGTTTTGTCGTCGATAGTGGCGGCGGCGGTATCTGAGGTGGACGGCGTTTCGTCGCTGGCAAACGCCGTAGGCAGCGACATTATCGACTATATCGGTAAGCGCACGCTGCCGAAGGGGGTCAGGGTGCTCGTCGAGGACGGCGCGGTTACGGTGGACGTTTTGATTATCGTCACCTTCGGAAGCGTTGTAACAACTGTTGCAAAGGCGGTTCAGGAGGCTGTTTCTCAGGCTCTGGAGGCTATGGCGGGGGTTTCTTCGCAGGTTAACGTGCATGTGAGCGGGGTGTCCTTTAGAAATACCGCCGCGAGAACATAAATAGACTCGTCGGAGGTTTTTGACAAATGACAAGAACGGCGGCGCGTGAGATTGCCGTGAGGCTGGTCTTCGCTCTGGACTGCAACGGAGACGCGGCGGAAGAATTTTTGGAGCATTTTTTCGACGGGGAGTATTACGCGACGCTCTCCGGCGAGGATAAGCTGTTCTCTGAGTTTCCGGACGAGCGGCAGCTCGAATATATAAAGACTCTGGTTTCCGGCGCGTCCGAAAAAAAGGCGGAACTGGACTGCCTGATTGAGAAGTATTCGAAGGGGTGGAAGCTGACGCGGATTTCGCGCGTGGCTGCCGCCATTCTTCGCGTTGCCCTCTATGAGGTTTTGTACATGGAAGAGGTGCCGCCGCGCGCCGCTATTAACGAGGCGGTGGAGCTTTCAAAGACCTATGACGAGCCGGAGACGGCGGCCT
>JAISHS010000008.1 GCA_031262405.1 Oscillospiraceae bacterium
TCCTACAACAGGAGGCCCTATTTTGTCACTGTCCGTTTTTACTGGACTTGTTCATTCCGCAGAAAGAAAGCTTCCCTTTTGCGCCGTCCGCGCAGGACGCCCCGGCGTGGCAACGCCGACGCCCTCCGTGCGCCGTAGCGCACAGCGTCCCCGCCGTGGCAACGGCGACGTCTCCGCCGCTTCCGCAGAAGCGGTAACTCTCGTCCCCGCCGCCGTGCGGCGAAATTAGTTGCCGTGCTGCGCGGCGGAATGAGCGCGCCCCGCTGTTTAGTAGTATAGGGTGAATAGTGCAGAAACAACAATAGTTGTGAAGAATTTGGGAATTTTTATTGACGGTTACGACATAGCGTGGTAGTATTGATATAGCTGAAAGGGATTGCATATGTAGTATATGTAATTATGAAATTTTTTCAGAGGTAGTTGCTATGAGAGATCGTTACAAGGACGTGCCGCTATTTTTTCTTTGCTTTTCTGCACTTTTCCTCCTTGCATATATAGTTGCTTCGGTTACTTTTTTTGAGGCTGTTTCGACAGACGTGGTTTACTTCGCTATTTTAGTAACTGTTGTCGTGGTTTTGGGTCCTCCTGTAAAGGCTATATACAGGCATCGCAAAAAGAAAATGGAGCTTGAATATTTCGTCGCCTACACGCGGCAGGGCTTTGCCGGTTCCGCCATCCTTCTAATCACCTATGCCGCATTGACGATTTTCGCATTGACGATTTTTAAGTACGGCGGCTCCGACGCAAAGGAACTGACTTTGCTCTTCGTAGCTATGTCAATATATTTTCTTATCCATACAGTTTCGTATTTGTATTGGGTGGTTAAGTTCAGAAAGGTCAAGACAAATATAAGCATATGGAAGCTATAGCTTTGTAAATATACAGATTGAAATGTATGGAGAAAATGGTATGAAAAAATCGTTTCGCATAATTGGTCTTTCGGCTCTTGTTGTCTTGCTGGTAGCCGGTATGGTCAAGGTCTTCGCGGGAAATGCAAATCAAGATATTGACAAAGCGCAGATTATTGAGCAGTTTAATGAAGATGTTATCAGCGGTAAAATACAACCTTTGGAGGTCGGCGTGCCCAGAGAGATAACAACACGCGATGGACACACGTATTCGGTCACCCTTACGGAAGCTGAATGACACATATATATAATTCTGCGGCGGGGGTTAGTTAACCCCCGCCGCAATGCGCTCCAATACATCTATTATCTATTATCTAATATCTGTCGCTTATATGTTTTCCCTAATCTTAATCTCAATCTTCGTATAATAATATTCCTTAGACGGTCTCTTGCCGAGGGCGACGTAGTCGAGGAGGATTTCCAGCGGCTTTTTGCCCTGAGTGAAGGGCTGCTGGGTTATAGCCGCCATTATTATTCCGTCCTGCATAAGCTCGCGAACCTGATTCGTGGAGTCGAAACAGAGCACCTTGACCCTTCCCGCCAGCCCCAGCTCCCGAACGGCGCGGCAGGCGCCGGCAATTCCGGCGGCGGCCAGATACAGCGCATTTATTTCCGGGTGGCGCTGCAGCATCTTCGTGGTCACGATGAAGCTTTCAAAATCGTCGTCGTTGTTGATGACGGAGTCGATGATCTCCAGCCCCGGATACATACGCTCGATCTGCTCGGTGAAGCCCTTTACGCGCTCGGAATGGCAGAGCACCAGCGGCGAGCCGACGACAATTCCGATTCTTGCGCGCTTATCGCAGAAAAGATTCATAAGCCCCGCGGCGGTCTCACCGCTCTGGTAGTAGTTGCTGCCCACATAGGCAAGCCGCCCGCAGCCCATTATGTCGCTGTTCGCGGTTACGACGGGCAGTCCCGCGGCGGAAAGCTGCGCCAGCCGCGCGCGTACATCCGGATGGCTGATCGGCGTAATTACAAGACCGCTTATGTCCAGCGCAACCAGCTCGTCTATCAGCTCGACCTGACGGGTGGGATTGTCGACAGTCGTGAAGCGCAGCTCAACCGTCGCTCCGTATTCCTTCAGCGTGGCGATGCCATCGCCGATTCCGCGGACGACGTCTATAAAAAACGGATTCGACTGGGTGCTGGAAAAAAGGATATAGCCGAATTTAAGGTTTTTCTTTCTTGCCGCCAAAGACTTACCGGCAAGGCTCGGAGAATATCCCAGCGTGTCGGCTATCTGCAATATCTTGTTCGCGGTATCGGACTTTACCGCGCCGCGCCGATTGAGAACTCTGTCTACCGTGCCCCTCGAGACCCCCGCCATATCAGCAATATCTTTTATTGTTGCCATGGTTCATAGCCCCCCGGTTTCATTTTGACTCCCCGAGCACACACACCGCGCTCGGCCTTTGCAGTTCCATTGTAGCCACTTGTTAACGGTTTGTAAAGTAAAATTATTCAAAAATCAGTCAACATTAGATAAGATAGGGCTAGGTTTATTAACAATTACTTTTTATTGGAAGTTTTAGAAAAGTTTTTTATGTGCATATTTATCAAATAAAAATATTAATTTTATATATAAGGGCAAAGTTATTATTTTTGTGTTAAAAATCATTGACAAATAGTAGGTTGGAGACTATTATAAATTCGCGATGTGCTCGAGCACATAAATATTACTGTGTGTCCGACGCATACATATTAGGCAACATTTGTACGACCACAATTTAAGGAGGAAACAATTATGAACAAAACAAAGCGCATTCTGTGTCTGGCGTTAGTGCTCATGCTGGCGTTCAGCTTCGCGGCTTGCAGCAGCAAAACAGCCGATGAGCCGACCGCAGCCCCGACCGTAGCCCCCGAGACAACCGCTCCCGAGACCGATGCTCCCCCCCCCGTTGACGAGGGCAAGAGAGTCGGAATCTCCATGCCGACCCAGTCTCTGCAGCGCTGGAACCAGGATGGCGACTATCTCAAGCAGGAATTTGAAGCGGCCGGCCACACCGTAGACCTTCAGTACGGCGGCGACAACGACGTGCCGACACAGGTTGCGCAGGTTGACCAGATGGTAGCCGACGGCTGCGACGTCATCGTCATTGCAGCTATCGACGGCTCCTCCCTTTCCGCTCCTCTCGCGGCAGCCAAGGCCGCCGGCATCACGATCATCTCCTATGACCGTCTTCTCTTGAACAGCGACGCTGTTGACTACTATGCAACTTTCAACAATGTTAAGGTCGGCACCCTGCAGGGCACCTACATTGAGAACGCTCTTGATCTCAAGAACGCCGAAGGCCCCTTCAACATTGAGTTCTTCGCGGGCGACCCGGGCGACAGCAACGCCGGTTACTTCTTCCAGGGCGCGATCGACGTCTTGAAGCCCTATCTCGACAGCGGCGTGCTCGTCTGCCCGTCGGGCGGCACTGAGTTCTCTCAGGCAGCGACCGCTGACTGGAACTCCGCCAACGCACAGTCCCGCATGGAGAACATCATCTCCCAGAACAGCTATGCCCCCTCTGGCGGCACGAAGCTGGACGCTGTTATGTGCAGCAACGACTCCACCGCTTTCGGCGTTGAGACCGCTCTTGTCGCCGCCGGCTGGACGAAGGACACCATGCCGATCGTCACCGGTCAGGACTGCGACAAGGCCAACGTTATCAACATGAAGGCCGGCCTGCAGTCGATGAGCGTGTTCAAGGACACCCGTACCCTCGCGGCGCGCGTTGTCACCATGGTCACCGCCATCCTTGAGGGCGCGGCTGTTGAGACCACCACGACCTATCCGAACGGCACGATGGATGTTCCGACCTTTGAGTGCGATCCTGGCGTCGTAACGGTTGACGGCGACAGCGCTCTCGGCTATCAGAGCGTACAGGTTGCCCTGCTCGACAGCGGCTACTACTCCGAGGCGGATATCACAGGCTAAAAAAGAGTTCCAAGTATCTTCCATAACTTGGAGATACAATAAAGTGGGCAGGTAGGCATATGTTCAGATGTCCGCCTGCCCACGGTTTTCGAGGAGTTGAAAGGCATGGAAAATTACATACTCGAGATGCGTGGGATAACAAAGGAATTCTCGGGCGTCAAGGCCCTGCACGACGTTGATTTCCGCGTCAAGCGGGGGAGTATTCACGGTATCGTGGGCGAGAACGGCGCCGGAAAGTCCACCTTGATGAATATACTGAGCGGGGTTTATCCCTATGGCTCATATTCCGGCGACATAGTTTATGAGGGTGAAACCTGCCGCTTTGCCCGCATAAACGACAGCGAAAAGAAAGGGATTGTTATCATTCACCAGGAGCTGGCGCTTGTTCCGCAGTTTTCAATTGCGGAGAACATTTTCCTGGGCAATGAGGTTAAGCGCATTAAAGGGTTTATCAACTGGGATTTGACCTATTACAAGGCGCAGGAATACTTAGACCGCGTGGGTCTGCGTGAATCCTCCAAAACGCTGGTGCGCGACATAAGCGTCGGCAAGATGCAGCTGGTTGAAATCGCGAAGGCGATTTCCAAGGACGTTAAGCTGCTGATACTCGACGAGCCGACGGCGGCGCTCAACGACGAAGACTCAAAGCATCTGCTCAATCTGCTTCTCAAGTTTAAGGAAGAGGGAATGACCTGCATTCTCATCTCCCATAAGCTGGGTGAGGTGCAGAGCGTTGCGGACGCCATAACCGTCATACGCGACGGCGGCGTGATCGACAATCTCACGGCGGGAGTCGACGAAATCAGCGAGGATCGCATAGTCAAGGCCATGGTTGGCCGTGAGATGACAGACCGCTATCCGACCCGCGTGCCCAGCATCGGTGAAACTAAATTTGAAATTCGCGACTGGAACGTCTGGCATCCGCTCTATGACCGCAAGGTTATAGACAATGTCTCTCTGAATGTAAAAGAGGGCGAGGTCGTCGGAATTAGCGGACTCATGGGCGCCGGGCGCTCGGAGCTGGCTATGAGCGTTTTCGGCAGACTTTATGGACGCAACATTTCAGGAAAGCTCTTTATAGATGGGGACGAGGAGGTCTTTTTCAAGACCGTGAACGACGCCGTCGCGCACAAGGTCGCCTATGTGACGGAGGACAGAAAAAGCTCGGGGCTTATTCTTGCAGATTCCCTGCGCTGGAACATCTCTCTTGCCAATCTCGATGCGGTCAGCAAATCCGGCTTTATCAATCTCGACAAGGAGACTCTCGAGACGGACGAATACCGGCGGCGCTATGGCGTTAAGAGTGACGGCGTTGAGCAGAAGGTGGACAGTCTCTCCGGCGGAAACCAGCAGAAGGTTCTGCTCAGCAAGTGGATGTTTACAGAGCCGGATGTGCTGATTCTGGATGAACCCACGCGCGGAATTGACGTCGGCGCTAAATATGAAATATATCAGTTTATAAACGGCCTTGTCGCACAGGGCAAGTCTGTTATTATGATTTCTTCCGAAATGCAGGAGCTGCTTGGAATGTGCGACCGTATCTATGTTTTGAACGAGGGGCGCATAATAGCGGAAATGCCCAAGGAAGAGGCGTCACAGGAGAAGATCATGACCTACATACTCCGCGACGCCAATACAGAAATACATGCTTCGTGAGGTGAAGGCAAATGGAAACCATTACTAAAAAACAAAATCGTTTGAAGGCTTTCAGCCTGCGGGATAATACGATGATGCTGGCGCTAATCGGCGGTCTCATTATCTTCCAAATTATCGTGCAGGCGGTTCGCGGCACTAACTTCATTACCCCCGTCAACATCACAAACCTTATAAACCAAAAGGCCTACATCATCATATTGGCTGTCGGAATGCTAAACTGCATCTTGACCGGCGGTAACATCGACCTGTCAGTCGGCAGCAACGTCGCCATGGTCACCGCGACGGCGGGCGTTCTAATTATCACCAACCATATGAACGTCTACTTAGCCATGCCGATCTGCATAGCTCTCGGCACTCTGGCGGGCGCGATTCAGGCCTATTTCATCGCCTATGTCGGCGTACCCCCCTTCATCACGACTCTGGCGGGAATGCTGATCTATCGCGGCGTAACCTATGCCATCCTAACCGGCGGCAACACGATCTCCCCCTTCCCGATTGAGATGAAGCAGTTCTTCACGGGCTTCCTGCTTCAGGACCTGGAGCCTCAGACCCGCATTCTGGTCTGCGTTGTTATCGGCGTTGTAATTTCCGCCGCATTCATAATTTTCAGCGTCTTGAGCTGGATTCGCAAGAACAAAAAGGACTATCCCGTACAGCCTCTGGCGGCGCTGCTCATCAAGGACCTTATCATGGCCGCCGCCGTTGTCGTGGTGTTCTATTTCTTCGGCGCCCACTCCGGCGTACCCATCGTTCTTATCTCAACGGCAATCGTCGTAGTTGTCTACCACATCTTTACCTCCGTCTCCGTTCCGGGGCGTCACCTCTATGCCATCGGCGGAAACCGCAAGGCGACGGAGTTCTCGGGAATTAACACCAAGCGCTCTATGTTCTTTGCCTACACCAACATGGGCTTCCTCTGCGGCATCGCCGCTCTCGTCGGAGCCGCCCGCTTCGATGCCGCTATGCCCTCTATGGGCACCAGCTGGGAAATGGACGCCATCGGAAGCTGCTTCATCGGCGGCGCCTCCGCTTACGGCGGTTCGGGCACGGTCAGAGGCGCGGTTATCGGCGCGCTCTTCATGGGCGTTCTGGACATGGGGCTCACCATGCTGACCCTGGGCGAGGATATCAAGCGCATGATCAAGGGCATCGTTATTCTCGCGGCGGTCGTTCTGGATGTTCTGATGCAGAAGAACAGCGCCAGCGGTCAGGGACTCTTCGCGCGTCTCTTCCCGAAAAAAGCAGCCATCTAATATTATTAAGGGCAGCTGACACTAACGCTCAATATTTGGATTTCGGCGGATTTTTCGCCATAGTTTTGGCAAAAAGTCCGCTCGAAATCTGCATAGGCACGGATTTGAACTACACTGCCTAGCCCAATTGTGTCAGTAAGCCCCAAGCTACAGCTATTACCAAAGCGAAGGAGCGTAATTTCATTGAATTATCTAATAGGCATTGACCTTGGCACCTCCGGCACCAAGACGGTTCTCTTCGACGAGACCGGTAAGGCCCTCGCCGGATCGACAGTGGAGTATCCCATGTATCAGCCGCAAAACGGCTGGGCGGAGCAGGACCCCGCCGACTGGTGGAACGCCTGCGTCGCCACCGTGCGCTCTGTTTTGGCAAGCAGCGGCATTGCGCCCGCTCAAATCGCCGGAGTGGGAATCTCCGGTCAGATGCACGGACTGGTTATGCTCGACGAGGCCGGACAGGTGCTGAGAAAAAGCATAATCTGGTGCGACGGGCGCACAACGGCGCAGTGCGAGCAGATAACGGACATCATCGGAGCCAAGCGGCTCATCGAGATTACGGCGAACCCCGCCCTCGCGGGCTTTACCGCCGGAAAAATCCTCTGGGTGCGCCAGAACGAGCCGGAGCTGTACGCAAAATGCCGTCACATCCTGCTGCCCAAGGACTATCTGCGCTACAAGCTCTGCGGCGTGTTTGCGACCGAGGTTTCCGACGCCTCCGGCATGAACCTGCTGGACGTGCCGAAACGCCGCTGGAGCGACGAAGTTTTAAAGGCTCTCGAAATCGACCCCGCACTCCTGCCGGAAATGCATGAATCCTGCGAGGTCTCCGGACACATCAGCCCTGAGGCCGCCGCGATCACGGGACTTGCCGAAGGCACCCCCGTTGTCGGCGGAGCGGGAGACAATGCCGCCGCCGCCGTGGGAACGGGCGTCGTCGAGGCAGGCCGCGCTTTTACCACAATCGGCACCTCCGGCGTTATCTTCGCCCACTCGGATACCGTTGCCATCGACCCCTTGGGACGCGTGCACAGCTTTTGCAGCGCGGTCCCGGGCGCGTGGACGGTTATGAGCTGCTCTCTCGCCTCCGGCGGAAGCCTCCAGTGGTTCCGCAACAACTTCTGCACAGCGGAGATGCAAGCGGCACAGGGGCTCGGAACTGACCCCTATGCCCTGATGGACAAGCAGGCGGCGCGTGTTCCCATCGGCTCGAACAGACTTATTTTCCTGCCCTATATTATGGGCGAGCGCAGCCCGATTCTCGACTCGCTCTCGCGCGGCGTGTTCTTCGGTCTGTCCGGAATGCACACCCGTCAGGACCTGCTCCGCGCGGTAATGGAGGGGGTAACCTTCTCCCTGCGCCACTGTCTGGACGTGCTCAAGGGCATGGGCGTGCCCTTCGGCGATATGCTGGTCACGGGCGGCGGCGGAGTATCCGCGCTGTGGCGGCAGATGCTCGCAGACGTCTTTGATCACCCCGTCGTCACCTCGACGAACCGCGAGGGGCCCGCTCTGGGCGTCGCGATTCTCGCGGGCGTCGGCACGGGAGTTTTCGGGAGCGTGCCCGAGGCCTGCGCGAAAATCCTCTCCGAGGGCTCGCGCCAAGAGCCGATTCCCGAGAATACGAGCGCCTATGCGCCGTATTATGAGCTATATCGGCGGCTCTACCCCGCACTCAAGGACGAGTTTAAAATTTTGAGCACACTATAAAGCTTGTTGAAAAAGGGTTTTACCCTTTTCCGTCGGCAGTACCAAACAAATTTTACAATAGGAGCATGACTTACAATGGAAATTTTCAAAAACATCGGGAAAATCCCCTTCGAGGGAAGTCAAAGCAAAAACCCGCTGGCGTTCCGCTATTATGACGCGGAGAAGCTCGTTCTGGGCAAGCCCATGAAGGAGCAGCTGAACTTCGCAATGGCGTGGTGGCACAATCTCTGCGCGACGGGCACGGATATGTTCGGACCCGGCACGGCGGACAAGAGCTTCGGCGCGACCATCGGCACGATGGAGCACGCTAAGGCGAAGGTAGACGCCGGCTTTGAGTTTATGAGCAAGCTCGGCATCGAGTATTTCTGCTTCCACGACGTAGACCTCATTCCGGAGGCCGCCGATATCAACGAGACCAATAGCCGTCTGGACGAGATCAGCGATTATATTCTCGAGAAGATGAAGGCCACCGGCATTAAGTGCCTCTGGGGCACCGCGAATATGTTCTCCAACCCGCGCTTCATGAACGGCGCCGGCAGCAGCAACTCCGCCGACGTATTCTGCTTCGCGGCGGCGCAGATTAAGAAGGCGCTGGACCTCACCGTCAAGTTCGGCGGCGAAGGCTATGTCTTCTGGGGCGGACGCGAGGGCTATGAGACCCTTCTCAACACGGACGTCAAGTTCGAGCAGGAGAATATTGCGCGTCTGATGCACCTTGCCGTGGACTATGGCAGAAGCATCGGCTTCAAGGGCGATTTCTTCATCGAGCCGAAGCCGAAGGAGCCGATGAAGCACCAGTACGACTTCGACGCGGCGACCGCCATCGGCTTCCTGCGCCAGTACGGGCTGGACAAGGATTTCAAAATGAATATCGAGGCCAACCACGCAACCCTCGCGGGGCACACCTTCCAGCACGACCTGCGCATCTCCGCCATTAACGGAATGCTCGGCAGCGTCGACGCGAACACCGGCGACGCTCAGCTCGGCTGGGATACGGACGAGTTCCCCTACAGCGTCTATGACACCACTATGGCGATGTATGAAATTCTCAAGGCAGGCGGACTCAAGCACGGCGGACTCAACTTCGACGCGAAGAACCGCCGCCCGAGCTATACCTATGAGGATATGTTCGAGGGCTTCATCCTCGGCATGGACACCTTCGCTCTGGGTCTCATAAAGGCCGCCGCCCTGATTGAGGACGGTCGTCTGGACGAGTTTGTGAAGGATCGCTACTCGAGCTATACCACCGGAATCGGCGCGAAGATTCGCTCCGGCGAGACAACGCTCGTCGAGCTTGCGGCGAAGGCCGCCGAGCTCAAGACTCCGGCTCTGCCCGGCTCCGGCCGCCAGGAGCGTCTGGAGAGTATCGTCAACCAGGTGCTGTTTAATGGTGCTAACTGACACTAATGCTCAGCACCCATCTTTCGGCGGTTTTTTTGCCATACGTCGTTGCCACTTCTCGAAATAAACCAATTATTCCATCGAAGCGTCGCCTAGTCTGGCGAAAAATCCGCTCGAAATCTGAACGCTTCGATTAGTGTCAGTCAGCACATGGGTATAAAATACCAAAACCAATGAACAAACCGGCTGAAAAGGGCTTGCCCCTTTCAGCCGGTTTATTCTTTATACGTTCCATTGATCCAATACCATCTATTATCGTATTGCACTTTGTTGATAAAATTGCAGTAAAAATCACCGTCTTCCAAACTGGTGTTATAGACATATACAAAGCCGGAGAAGCCCATAAGTATCCCGCGATATGTATAAAAAATAATTTTGAAGCTTGTTCCCGTCTTTTCAAGAGTTACCTCGCCACCGCCCTTTGAGAGCCGTGCAAATTCTCTAGTCAGTTCAATATGCTCATACTCGTCGTATAATTCGAAATTTGACTTAACCATCTGCACCACTTCTTCACGAGCTTCCTTGTTGGAATAGAAATCGTGTTTCAGACTAAGTTTATCAAATGGGAACAATAGCTGAGTCGTGATGCAAGATGCGGCAATTGCGAGAGCGACATAGCGCCGAACCGGTTTTTCCTGCTTGTTCATCATGAAATACACAATAGAAAACGCTAAGACAAAGAAGACGAGGCCATATAGTAGCAGGAAGTAAAGCGGTGCAAAAAGCGGTGTGATTACGTCCATAGCTTCCCGCCAAAACCATCGCATGGCAAAAGTAGTAATAGCTATAACTGCCAAGATAACTTCGATCAAACCCGAACGTTTCATCTTACGTTACACCGCCAATCTCCCGTAATGACGGGGGGATTGCGGGTCAAGCCCGCAATGACGTGATAATTTTGTTGTCGCCCCGCGACCTCAATATCTCTCGTCCTTCGTCCCTCGTCCCTGCTCGTGACCACGGCACTAGCAAGCGTTACGAAGTAAGCTTGCGTCCCTGACCGCGTAGCGGCACGTGCCAACAGAGCGAAGCGTCATTGGGCTCCTTCTTTGGGGGATTTACAAGGGGGACATTTCTTCGCAAAGAAAGTCCCCCTTGTACGCTGCCCGCGCAGGGCGCCCGTCCGGCGAGGACGCCCCGCCCGGGCACGGGCGACGTCTCCGCTGTCGCCTCAGCGACAGCTGCCTTCGTCCCCGTGCGAAGCACGGGACTACTTTCGTCCCGCGCCCGTGGTGCCGGTGAACCATTTACAATTTCCGATAGCCGGTGTCGAAATCAACGACATTCCGGAGCGGGCGGCCAAGCAGATAGTTTTCAATATTCTCCAGACAGATATTCCAAATCCTCTGCTGCTCCAAGCTGTCCGGCGGAAAATCGTTGCCCGAAACATGGGGAGTCAGCAGCAGCCTGTCTTGTGACCAGAGGGGACTTTCCTCCGGCAGCGGCTCTATTGTAGTGACGTCCAGCCCCACGCCGAACAAATGCCCCTCCTGCATAACCTTCGCCAAGTCCGACTCCACAATCAAGCTGCCGCGGCCTACGTTGACCAAAACCGCATCCGGTTTCATGAGCCGAAGCCGCCGCTCGTCCAGAAGCCCGCGCGTTGCCGCGGTGTCCGGGAGCGCGGCGACAACAAGGTCTGCCTGTGCCAAGAGGGAGTCTATTTCGGTCAGCGTTTTCATCTCGTCATATTCCGGCGGAACGGCGCGAGCTACCCTGCGCACGCCGACGATGCGCTTCACCAGCGGCCTCATGCGCTTTGCGACCTCCGTGCCGATATCACCCGCCCCGAGAATCAAGAGCGTCGCGTCCTCCAGCGGTTTGCTGTAGCGGCTCATGTGCCACTCACAAGAGCGCTGCTGGAGCACATAATCGGGAAATCTCCGGCAGATCGCCAAGACCATACCGACGGCATACTCCGACATATACGCGCCGTATCCGCCGCTCATATTACACAGAATCGCGCCGTTTGAAAAGCAAGAGCTATTGACATATTGGGTTACTCCCGCCCACGCCGTCTGCATAAGCTTCAGCTTCCCGCAATAGCGCAAATCATCTGCGGTCGGATCGCCCAGCAGGATCGTGGCGCTCTCTAAGAGCTCTCTGTAGCGCTCCTGACGGGGCCAAGTAAACTCCACATTGCAGCGTCCCTTTGTTATTTCAAGAAGCCGCGCCTTGTATTCCTCTGATAACCTAAGTAAACAAATAAGCTGTTCCACGAAAAAAGTCCTTTCTCCTGCGGCGGCAAAGCCGGCAGTTTTGTCGATTTAGTTTATTGCCGATGTAGTATTACATAAAAGAAGCTGTGGAAACATGGGTCAGTTGCCACAGCTACTTTTGGGACTAATGAAGAATCATCGCGAAGCGATAGAATCACTGATTGCTCTGCTCACTGGGCTGCTCACCAACAGCCGCGGGCAGTTTTCTCTGCGCCCGCTTTGCCTTTGGTTTCTGAGTGCCGACCAGATAATCGGAGAGGATACGCATAAACGACTCGTTGTCGATGGGCTTGGCGATGTGGGCGTTCATTCCGGCGTCCAGGCAGGAATCGGCGTCTTCCTTGAAGGCGTTGGCGGTCATCGCGATAATAGGCACCTCGGTATTGAAGAGGCGAATTTCCCGCGTTGCCGTCAGACCGTCCATCACAGGCATCTGCATATCCATCAAAATGAGGTCATATTTCGTTTTCCGAGCCATTTCGACGCCGATCTCACCGTTTTCAGCCTCGTCGATTATGCAGTCGGTGTCCTCAAGAATAGCGGTGACGATAAGTCTGTTTACTTCCACATCCTCCACCAGAAGGATTCGCTTGCCCTGGAAATTTAGGACATTGTCGACATTGATGTCAATGTTCAGAGTTTTGATAATGCGGTTATAGATATCCGACGGCGGGATGGGCTTGGGCATAAAGTCAATTTCTCCGCGCAGCACGCTGGCGTCAAAGGTCTCGCGGATGTCCGTCCAGTCGAAGCCGGAGATGATTATCATTTTGCACTGAGGGCAAAGGGCGTGCATACGCAGGGCGGTTTCCGAGCCGGAAATGCCGGGCATTTTCCAGTCGATAAAGGCGATTCTATAGGGTCTGCCCGATTCCATGGCCTCTTCCGTCTTCTCCAAGGCCTCAAGCCCGTCTGCGGCGGTGTCGACGCTGATATAATACTCTCTCAGCACCTCTACGAAGTATTCGGTGATGGAGGGCTCGTCATCCACCACCAGCACTCTGGTATTCTCAAGCGCCTCGGCTACGCTGCTTGCCGCGACAATGGGGCCGCGCCACTCAAAGGGAACCTCGAAGGTAAAGACAGAGCCCTCGCCCAAAACGCTGCTTACATAAATGGAGCCGCCCATCAGCTCAACAATCTTCTTGCAGATTGCAAGCCCCAGACCGGTGCCGCCGAACTGTCGGGTAATGGATTTGTCGGCCTGCTCAAATTCGTTGAAGAGCTTAGAGAGCCCCTCATCGCTGATGCCGATGCCGTTGTCGGCGCAGGAGACCCGGATGAGACGGTCTTCTACAATGTCGGTCGTGACAATAACGGTGCCGCCCTCGCCGGTGAACTTGACGGCGTTTGAGAGCAGATTGATAAGAACCTGCGAGATGCGCAGCTCATCCGCCCAGATGAGCCGCGGGAACTTTGCGTTATAGACGATCTTGAGGGAGATATGTTTTTCGCTTGCCTTGTCTGCAATCGCGTTCACCGCGTGTTCGCAGGTTTTCATGTAGTCGAACTCATTTTCAGAGATCTGCATCTTGCCGCTCTCGATTTTGCTCATGTCCAGAACATCGTTTATGAGCGACATGAGGCGGTGACCGGCCTCCTCAATTTTCTCGAGATAGCGCTGACTTTTTACCGTGTCATGGGTTTTGCGCGCCAGAGAGGTCAGACCGATAATGGCGTTCATAGGCGTGCGGATTTCGTGGGACATAGACGACAGGAACATGGATTTTGCCATGCTGGCGTCGTTTGCCCGACGCATGGCGTCATACAGCTCGGTGACGTCGGTGAGCACCCAAAGCTCGCCGCTGACCTTTCCGGCATCCAGCCAGTAGCCCTTTTGGATGCACTCCTTGCCGTCGCGGAAATGCCAGATACACTCCACGTCCTCGTGGGTGCCGCGTATTTTAGAAATTGCCGTGATGTGTTCGTCGGCGTTGGTGATCATGGAATTCCAATATTCCGACAGGATGTTAAAGTCATGCTCATCGTCGCCGGTGAGGGCATTGTTATAGATATCCTCCCAATTCGGGAACACAAGGGAATAGGCGTCGTTGGCGACCATGGAGCCGTCCGACAGCACCGCCACGGCGGGGTCCATTACGTTGAAGATTTCGTTGAACATGAGCTTTGTTTTTGAAAGCTCGGTAATATCGCGCGAAACCCAAAGCTCCACATACTGCCCGGGGCTGACCTCTACGATGTTCGATCTGAAATGCAGCTCGGTGCCGTCCCTGAAATGCCAGATTCCCTCCTGCTCGCTGAAGGTTTCCCGCAGACGGGCGGCCTGCGCGAGAGCCTCGTCGGTATTTATTATAATTCTTCTCCAAAACGCCTTGACGGCGTCGTCGATACCGACTCCGTCTTGATAGATGTCACGCCAGCCGGTAAAGACGCGGGAAAAGGCCTCGTTAGCGAACATTGTGCCGTCCGGCATGAACAAAATGGCGGGGTCCAGAACCTTAAAGAGGTTGTCAAAGAGCAGGCGGCGGGTTTCAAGCTCGGCGGAGTGCTCGGCGATTTTACGCATTTGATCATCGAGGTTGAGAAAGCTGCCCGTGACTCTGGATACCTTGCCCTCGGAGTCCCAGGCGTCGGCATAGCCGAGCACGCGCACCCAGACCAGACCGCCGGAGACAAAGTTTCTCAGGCGCAAGATGAATGAAAAGGTGCCTTCGCCGCTGCCCTCGAGGAAGGGGTTTAAAACTGAGTCTACGTAGTGCATATCTTCGCCAAAGGTAATCGCGGACGCGACAAGGTCAAAGTCTCCGAGACTAAAGTCGTCCTTGATTCCCAGCCAGTCGTAATTATCGGCAATCAGCCGGAACTGACGGGTCTTGACGTCAATTTCCCAGAAATAAGCGCCGGAGAGTCCGATGGTCTTGGCATAGGAAGAGAGCTTTTCCTCCTCCTCGCGAAGAGCCGTAATGTCGTTGGCGTAGCAGACTACGGCATAGGAGTCTTCATAGGGGATGCGCTTGTAGGAGATGTCGAGATACAGCTCCTTGCCATTCACGATCAGCGCGCTCTCGCTGTGCGCCTCGCCAAACTGCAGGGCGTCCTTCAGCCGTTCGGTGATGGGCACCGACTGGCGGCCGCCTTTCTGGATAGGCTCGATAAGCTGCGGCACGATCGTGTAGAAGGAGGCGAGCGCTTCTTCTTTAGTTTTGAAGCCGAGCATATTCATAAACGCCTGATTGCAGTCGATGAAATTTAGCTCGTCGTCAAACATCAGCGCAACATTCGGGTTCTCGTGCACAAGCGCGGAAAAGCTCTCGTGGGCGCTCTGCAGCGCCCGCACATGGGCGTTATAGCGCCTGCGGGAGACGATCAGCATAATTGTAAAGAACACGGCGATTGCCAGCATGATAATCACGTCCAGCAGGTGCGACGAGCTGAGGCTTCGGAGGGCCGCACTTTCACCGGCAGCAAAACAGTTCGTCGCAAGCAGGGGCAGCAGCAGTGCAGCCACACCCGCGCCCAATAGGAACTTGCCCAATTTTTTTCTTTTCATAAACACGCTCCTGTCTAATAATCGACGGCGTTACGACAAGCCGACAAACGCCCCATCTTTAAGAACATACGGGGCATTCTATCGGCGTGGATATTTCAAAAAAATGTTTTAAGTCATTATGTATTATTATATTGTCTTAATATTAACACGTGTTTATTTCGGTGTCAATAACTATTGCTGGCAATATGATTTTTCATGACAAAAATTGACCATTATTTTTGTGCAAAATGACAAGGGCTGCTCAAACGAGCAGCCCCAGCTTGTTTTGTGATGTGTCGCTTCGCGACTCCATCTATCTAATATCTAATATCTTATATCTATTATCTGCCCTACTCGCTAAGCTCCGTTATCCCGTCGATGCGCAGGGAGAAGCTCGGCGCGGACATGAAGAAGCTCTCGTGATAGTAGCCGTCAAACACTGCCTCGTCGGCGTCGTTGACAAAGTCGCCGTCGGTGTCGGTGGCGAAGGCAGCCGTGACTTCCTGTCCGCCGACCGTGAAGGTGGAGGTGTCAAATACGTTCAAGGTACCGGCCTTGATTGCCGCGACTGCCGCGTCAACGGCCTCCTTAGAGCCCGCGGCGCAGGACTCGCCAAGCGCGGAAATCTTAACCGCGTCCTCGGCATAACCGGCACTGTAATCAGACTCAATCTTGCCATCATTTAGGATGTCCTCAAGAATTTCCTTGTACATAACAACCCAGTTGTTCTGAGCGCTTGTCAGAGCGGCGGTCGGGGCAACGGAGAGCATATCGATGTTGTAGCCCACGGAGTAGACGACGGCGCCGCCGTCATGCTTGGCCTGAACGGCGCTCGGAGCTCCCGTTGAGTCGGCGTGCTGACCGACGATGACCGCGCCGCGCGCCATAAGCGCGTCAGCCGCCGCGCCTTCGGCGGTGATGTCAAACCAGCTGTTGGTGTAAATTACGTCCATGTGCGCGTCGGGAACTATAGAGCGAATTCCGAGGAAGAAGGCCGTATAGCCGCTGACGACCTCGGCATAGGGATAAGCGCCCACATAGCCGACATAGGGATCGGTGACTTCGCCGTTGTCGAGCAGCTCCTGGAGCTTCATTCCCGCGACTATGCCGGAGACATAGCGGGACTCATAGATGTTGTCAAAGTAGTTGCAGAAGTTAGAAAGCCCCGCGGTTCTGGCAGCGGTTCCCGTGGCGTGGCAGAAGAAGATGTCGGGATATTCCGCCGCGGCCTGCTTTATATAGCTCTCGTGGCCAAAGCTGTTGGCGAAGATGACCTTGCAGCCCTGCTCGGCGAGATCAACCGCCGCGTCATAGGCGCTCTCATCCTCGGGAATGGAGAACTTATAGACGAGATTCTCCTCGCCTATGCCCAGCTCCTTAACCGCGTTCAAAATGCCTTCCATGTGAGCATAGGTGTAGCCCTCGTTCTCGTCGCCGATCAGTATAATGCCAACCTTCATGTCCGAATCGGCGGACTCCTTGCTGTCGCCGCCGCAGGCAACCAGCGCCGTGATCATGACCAGAGCCAGAAGCGCAGTGAGAATTCTTTTCATTTCATTTCCTCCGTAATTATTTCTTTTGGCGGTTCCGGTTTTGGGCCGGAACCGCCTCTATCTCCGAAACCACTATTGCGGTTAAGGAACACTTTTGTGTGGGCTCTCGAGAGAGACCCCCGTCAGCAAAACTGAATAGTTCCGCCGTCCATAGATTTTATCTTCGCCAGCGACTCAATACGGAGTCCCTGTGCCCTAAGCCTCTCGCCGCCCGGCTGAAAGGCCTTTTCTATGACAATGCCCGCCCCGGCAAGCTGCGCGCCGGACTGCCTCGCCACCGAAACGAGCCCCGACAGCGCGGAGCCGTTTGCCAGAAAATCGTCTATTATGAGAACCCTGTCGCCGCCGGTTAAAAAACGCTTGGATACGATAATAGTCGAGACGTTTCCGTGGGTAAAGCTCTCCACCGTGGCGGAATAGACCTCACCGGCGATGTTTTTGGTCTTGCTTTTTTTCGCAAAAATAACGGGACAGCCGAAAGCCTGCGCAGTAATGCAAGCTATACCTATCCCGGAAGCCTCTATCGTGAGTATTTTATTAATGCCGTCTTCTCTGAAAAGCCGATAAAACTCCTTGGCAATTTCGCCGAAGAGCGCAACGTCCATCTGGTGGTTGAGAAAGCTGTCCACTTTAAGCACCCCGCCGGGTGCGACGATACCGTCGCGGCAGATGCGCTCCTCCAGAAGAACCAAGCCCCCTCACCTCCTCAACGCCTCAAAAAGTAGCAGTAACCGCGAAGACGGCGGTTACTAGCTCCATTAAGCACAGTCTATACTAAATTTCGACAATAGACAAGTCATAATTGTGATGAAAAATATGATGAAATTCATCAATTCATTAACAATTTCGTCAAATGTTATGTCACCTGTTTTTTTGAAGCTTTTGTGCCCTGTGATAGGGCTTTATACCAATCACAATACAAAGGCAACATCGTCATTTCGGGCTTGCCGGCGGTCCCTCATGCTCAACAAATGACGGTTCGATTTCCGGGCTAACCCATCCAATTCGATTCCCATATTGAAAATCACCTGTCAGATATAATAAGCACGAACCGCTTGAATCTTCTATTGATAAGGAGCACCGAGCGAGTATGGTATTTGATAATGAGTATTGTTGAAGTGAATCATACACCTGCATCAGATCATTCATTCCGATTGGAGCTGCGTCAGAACGGTTGAATACTATCTCAACATTCTTACCAGAGAGTCCTTCTGAATCTGTAAACTCTATTTTATTAAGCGACAATAAACTTGACTGAATAATATCGCTAATATCAGAAGTCATTTGCTCCATATTTGCATTGCCATTTTCATTGCTTACACTGGCGTATTGCTCGAAATCTTCAACCGGCGTTGAAACGTCCGACTGCCAAACGTCATAAATGAGTTTGCCTGTTATATCGTATATATTTATCTGTATACTATCAATATTTCCGATAATATCTTCGCCGTGAACAGCTTGATATATCAGTTGTATAGCTTTTACATCCTCTAGCGAACATCTATCAGCGTTTATAGATTGAAGACTTACCGAAAGTTGTTTTTCGTTTACCTCAATTGATTCATAATTAACATTATTTTCATACAAAAATAAATTGAGCTCCTGTTCGATTTCTGCTGCCGAAGCAGGTAAAGAAAACAAAGTATGCATACAAAGGATGACTGTGAGAGCTAAAATACAGATACCAACGCCGCATATAACTGATTTTCTTGACTTTAACATATTTGCTGCCTCCTAAGGCGACTCCATTATGGCTGCCGCCCCGCACAACACGGCAAGCGCAACGATAACAATAGTTATTCTCCGCTTCATAATGATACACCAACCCTTTCGTCTTGAATATTACTTATGTGATGATATCAAATTGTAAATCACAGCGCGGGGGCAGCCTTGGCGCCCCCGCGCCGCCCTTAACTAGAAAGATCAAACAAGTCTAGTCAAGGACATTAGGATCAGATATTGCGTATTTGTCATAATCAAAGTTTGCTCTTATGTCCTCGGGTACGGATCTTCGATTGACAATAAATTTCCATTCGCCGTCGATCTTTCCAACGAAATTTATAGCACTCTCTGTATCCGTTTCTTCATCGTCAGGCCAGCCTGTTACATACGTAATCTCGACAGAATATAGCTCAGGATTGATCTCCTCATAGTTTTCAACAGTATAGCTTTCTAATTCTTGATTGGAGGCCATACTGGCAGCTCTATATTCATCATTCATGAAATAGGCGAGTTCTCCGGATGCGGAAGCGCCTTCCGTGCGCCAGGTTTCAAGATAAGTATTCACGCAGTCCTCAACCTCTTGCGGTACACCTTCAAACGCACTGCTAGACTTAACCCCGCAACCTACAAAAAGACTCAATACCGCCACCAACACTAAAACACATATCAGCGTAATCTTACGCATAGGCCTCACCTTCCTTTTGCTTTATCCGGCGCCGTACATAACAATCATCCAGTCAGACTCGGCAGATTCCTTTACAAGGAAAAAACGATACATATGTTCTCCTTTGGTAAGAATGCTTCCGGGACGAACCGTAGCGATAAATCTAGTTGTAACGGAGGCGCAATCATATGGATCCCGAAACCAATTCTGCGCGGATTCATCATCCCAGTCCGGTTTCTCGGCGTCCTCCTCGCAGCTGATTAGCTCGATAGATTTTTGCTTATGAAACGTAATTTTGTCAAGAGGATTGTCATTATATGCTCCGCCCAAGAGACTGTTCATTCCGCTAAGGTTTTTTTCACTCCAATACCCAAAGAATTTCTCAACCGTCTCCTCAGGGGTCATCCCCGGCGGATTATCAACGATTTCGGGTTTAGCGCAGGCGGTCAAAGCGAACGCAGCCACCAGCATGGTAACCGCGAGAAATATTAATAATTTTTTCAATAGTGCTCCTTTGTGCTCTTACATGATTTCTGATAATCAGAAGCGCAGTAAACCGTATTTCAGAGATGGATAAGAACTCGTTAATGTATCCCATCCGTTTATACTACCCGATGCCCAACTGTTGTATTTACCAGAATGTTGGGCAACTTTATAATCAGCGTACCCTAGGCTAGCTGAATACGATTCCGTATCAGTAACATACCCCATATGTTCCCAGTCACCATCGTTAGTTTTATCATATGTAATAAAGGTTCCATTAGCTAGATTTATTGCGAAGGTGGCATGTGTTGAAGTCGTTAAAAATGTAGCTCCTTGATTGTCCCAATAATTTATAAAATTAGTTGCTACTGTCCATGTAGGTGAATACGTCCATAATCCCAATACTTTATTATGATACCATGTCAGATTCATTGATTGACCACCAGCGTGCAGAATCTGAGAAACAAAGTTAGTACAATCATTATTCTCGAAGTCTTTATAGTTGCTATTTGCGTATGAATAATACTGCTCAGCGTACAAAGTACCCTGCCACGCAGAAAAAGATGTTGAACTCAACGAACTTAACCCTACCCCATCACTATCTATATATTGTTCAGGAGAAATAATTGCATTAGAATTACTAATCTCTAATCCGTTTGAACTTGGCAAACTTGTATATAGTTCGTCATTTGCCAACAGATCTTCAATAGAAGTGCAATTGCTAGCAGCTTCTTCTATTTCTTCGTTCTTCTCGTCATTTTCATATATATCGAAGAACATAGACAATTGTGCATATTGCGGGTGAGTTTCCGAATACCACGAAGCTTTCATTGGATTATAAAGATAGCTTACCATGCAGTCCATGTAATCGTGCCAATTATTCGATGATAAATCATCTAAACCATATGTTGTTTGTAATAGTGACAATATGTTGCTGCAATTATCTTGTATTTTCTCCATGGCAGTTATAGAGTTATCAAAAGTTGGATAAAGCGATATCGAAACACCATCAATGACTAACTCTTCATCGATGTTCACATCACTTAGGTTTTCCAAAAATGCAGGAGCTTCATAATCTGGTTGAATAGCTATTTCTTCGCTTTCCCCGTCCGCCCACGCTGAGGCGCTCACTGTCATCATCAGCACTATAACACAGATAAGCGAAATAGTCCTATTTAGTTTCAAAGATTTCATAATTTTTCTCCTTTTTGTAATATTTTGTTACACTTTTGCTACTTTCTCTCCCCACGGAGGCATATTTCAACTCGCATAGGCCTCAACCGCTCCTTTCACTTTCAAAACCAATCCGCCAGATTCCTACTTTCCCTCATAATATCACCATTTGCCTTGCATAACTACTAAATTTGGTTGCAATTTAGTTACATTTTCCGCAATTTTTGTCACAAATACTGTAACTTTTGTTTAGTAATTATAAAAAGCCGCGCTTTTGCGCGGCTCCTGTGTCATTCCGAGTCAAGCACGGAATAACGGGGGGATTGCGGGTCAAGCCCGCAATGACGAAGACGGAAACCCGCAATGACGAAGACGGAAGGGGGCTGCGCCCACTTCCGTCTTCGAAAGTCACTTTTGTTTTGGTATACTAATCGTCAAGATCAGCTCATTTTCCGTCTCCGTCTTCTCCATTCCGGCGTCTATGCCGCCGCGCTTCATAAGCTCGAGTCCGTGAGTGAGCGTATTTATAAAAATCCGCACGTCCTTTAATATAAACAGCGTTTTTCGCCGCCCGGACGCCTCGGGCTCGGGCTTGCCTCCGGCGAGCAGCGACTCTATATACTCCTCGGCGCGCGCGACATTCATCTGCTCCCTAACCATGACGCAACAGGCCATACGCTGCTCCTCCGCCGTGCCCAGGCGCAGAAGCGCCCTGCCGTGGCGCTCGGTCAGGCCGTTCTGACGCAGCTTGTCCAAAACGTCCATGGGCAGCCGCAGCAGCCTAAGCTTATTTGCCACAGCAGGCTGACTCTTTCCGAGCTTTTGAGCCGCCTCCTCCTGACTCATCCCGAAAAGGCGAATGAGCTGGCTTATTCCCTCGGCTTCCTCCACAAAATCTAAATCCTTCCGCTGGATGTTCTCGATGAGCGCCAGCACGCTTGCCGCCTCCATGTCCGCGTCTATCACCATGCAGGGCACCTGAGTCAGCCCCGCCAGCTTTGACGCGCGAAGCCGCCGCTCGCCCGCCACCAGCTCAAATTTCCCCGAGCGCCGTCTTACGGTGAGCGGATTTATAACTCCATACTGGGCGATGCTGTCGGCAAGCTCTCTCAAGCTCTCCTGCGGAAACCTCTTTCGCGGTTGAACAGGGCTTGGATAAATCTCGTCTATCGGAAGCCAGCTGAGCCCCGCGCGTATGATCTCGCGATCCCTTACCACCGGCATAGTAAAACCCCTCCTAACAATATATGGTGTATGCTCTATTCAGAGCATACACCATATATTGTGCAAAAGGTGTTTGATTATAGGACAAGCTGGAAGAATAAGAGCAGCCATTTTGACGAGGAAAAGTGGGTAAAGTCGGGAAATAGGTTCCAGAGGACAGAGGCGAGAGGACAGAAGACAGAGGACGAAGGACGAAGGACTGGGGACGGGGGACGGGAGCTCTAGTCCTCTAACAATTGCTTCGCGATTTCGAGATTTTGCCGCTCGGCGTCGCGAAGGCGGCTTATGACCTGTCGGTGCTCCTCGGAGAGACCGTTCTCCAGCGCGCCGGAGAGCATATCGCACAAAAGCTCCTTTGAAAGCTGACCGAGGGGCACGCAGAGGTTCTCGCCGATAGAGTCTAAAAACGCTGTTACCTTCGGGTCATAGGACACGCCGATGAGCGGCACCCCGGCACAGGCCGCGAAAATCAGACCGTGCAGCCGCATGGATACGACGGCCTTCATCTTCGAGAAGACTCCCACGGCAAGGGCCCCGTCGTCAATGATAGCGAGCTTGCTCCTGGTGGTCATCTGTGTGAGCACTTGTACCGTCGCGCCAAGGTCCTCGCTGCCGTTGAGCAGGGCAAATACGGGGGTAAACCCCTTTGAGGCTACAAAATCCGCCGCCTCGGCAAAGGCCTGCGCATGACGCGAAAATCCCTCCCACTCGCGAACGGAAAAGCAGACATATTCGCCCTCGGGATCGAGTCCCACCCGACTCATAAACTCATCAGCCTGCCCCGGCTCTATGGGGGGCAGACCCAGAACCGGATCGCAGGTAACTGTAATATTAGGCTGCGTTACGCCGAAGCGTTCTAATTCGCCCCGACTATAGTCCTCGCGCAGGGTAATCGCGTCCACACAGCCGTTTAAAACACTGCGCAGCAGCCCTGTGTCGCGCGGATCGACTATGGGACCTATGCCGCAGCCGTACATCATTACGGTGTTGCCCAGCTTTTTCGCGGAGTAGATGCTGAAAAGATAGTACCAGAGGCTCCGGCGGCTGGTCACGTTTTGAATGAGGCTGCCGCCGCCGCTGATATAGAGCTTTGTCTTTCGCATAGCGAAAAAGACTCTGATGAAGTCAAAGTGGTGCAGGGCGCCGACTCCCAGCGACTCGCGGGCGGACGCCGGGTCCCGCGAGAGAACGGTAATCTCAAGCTCGGGGTCGATGGTGCGCAGCTCGCCGACTATGGACTCTAAAATCGCGTTGTCACCGGCGTTGCCGAAGCCGTAAGCGCCACAAATCAAGACGCCTTGCCGCTCGGGTTTTGTTTTTTTGTTACGGCTGTGCGGCACCTAATCTCACCTCCGGCAGCCCATAATATTCTCAATGACAATACTCAATACAGAACTTCTTTTTAAGGCATTGCCAAATTGTCCTAAATGCTATACAATGGATTATACAATTCCTTTTCGGTCTGGTCAAGACAATTCGACAAAGATAGGATGATTACGATGCACAAAATAGCGATATTCCAGTCGGATTTGCGCGTGGGCGGCATACAAAAGGCGCTTTTGAACACGCTTAATGAAATAGATTATAACCTCTGCGAGGTACACGTTTTTCTCTACGACGAGGAGGCTTTCTTTGACGCCCCTGAGCGCAAAAATCTGCACTTTCACTTTTCAAAGCCCTTTTTTTACGCCGCGCGCCTCACGCCATTCAAAATTCTTAGGCGCCTGCCGCGTTTCTCGCCCTCCAATATTCTCTCGCGCTTCTCGCCCGAGGTTGACCCCGATATCGTCTATGACGTCGCCGTGGACTTCAACAGCTATCGCAACGAATGCGCCGTCGGCGCTCTCAGCGTGCGTGCGAAGAAACGAGTTATGTGGATTCATAACGACATGGAGATGAAAATCCGCGGCGAGCCTAAATACCGCATATTGTGGCACTTTTTCAAGGCTAAGTTTCAATATTTTGACGAGTTTGTCGCCGTCTCACCCGGAATAATCGAGGGCTTCCGCCGCAAAACGGGCCTTCGGGACAAAAAAGTCACCGCCATCCCGAACCACGTCGACACACGCGAGATTTTTGAAAAGGTCGGCAAGGAAATCTCTTTCAGGGTAGACCCCAACTGCTATAATCTCTGCACCATGGGTCGGCTTTGCCATCAAAAGGGCTTTGACATTCTGCTGGGCTTCATGGCTCAGGTCGCGCCCGCGCGTCCCGATATGCGGCTGTATATTTTAGGAGACGGCCCGGACAGGGCAAAGCTCGAGGCGCAGATACGCCGTCTCAAACTCGGGGGGGTCGTAACGCTGCTCGGGAACCAAAAAAACCCCTTCCCCTATCTCGACCGGATGGACGGTTTTGTGCTCACCTCGCGTTATGAGGGGCAGGGCATCGTCATCTGGGAGGCAAAAGCCCTGGGGCTGGAGCTTTTTATAAGCAAAAACCTTGAAAAATATAATCCCGGCGTCGACGGGCGCGAGGACCTTCCCAAGGCGCTTATCTCCGCTCAAAAGCACGAAAAAATCCGCGACGAGCTAGAGGGCTACAACAAAAAGATAAGCCAAAGCATAAACGAACTCTTGGAGCTTGACAAATGACAACAATCTACCTTATCCGGCACGCCGAGGCCGAGGGTAACTATTACCGCAGAATTCAAGGACATTATAACAGCCGCGTAACCGCCTTCGGCAAAAAACAAATTGAGCTTCTCGCCGAGCGCTTCCGCGGCACACCCATAGACGCCGTGTATTCCAGCGACCTTACCCGCACACAGGAGACCGCCGGAGCCATACTAAAATATCACCCCGAGCTTGAGCTCAAGCCGCTGCCCGGCCTGCGCGAAATCGGCATGGGTCAGTGGGAGGACCTGCCTTGGGGCAACGCGCTCTACAGCTATCCGGAGCAGATCATCAATTTTGCGACCCGCCCTAAGCAGTGGAGCATACCCAACTGCGAGAGTTTTCTGCACCTTCAAGCGCGCATATACGACACTATAGAGAGCCTAGCCAGAGCTCATGACGGCAAGACGATTGCCATAGCGTCCCACGGCACGGCGATAAGAACCTTCCTCTGCCGCGTGCTGGGCGTGCCGCTCGAGCGCATAACCGAGGTCGCCCATGGCGACAATACCGCTGTGGCGCGTCTGAGCTATGACGGCGGAGCGTTCACAGCAGCTTACTACAATGACAATTCTCACCTGAGCGATGAGTTTTCAACCTTCGCAAGGCAGGCTTGGTGGCGCGAGGAGAAGCACTTCTCCCCGGATCTTGCGAGTCTGCGCCTTGTCCCCCTGAGCTTAGCGGAGAACACAAAGCTCTATTTGGACTCATATGCCGACTCTTGGCAAAACGCCCACGGCTGCCTAGAGGGCTTCAGAGCAAAGGACTGCCTTGAGGGCGCCGAGGCGGCGTCGAGGGCTGACCCCAACTGCCTCATGCAGGCCTGCAGCATAAAGGGCGACTTCGCCGGACTGATTCAGCTTCACCCAACTTATGGCGCACACGAGGGCGCGGGCTGGCTGAGCCTTATCTATCTGATACCCGAGCGGCGGGACAAAAACTTCGGCGTCCAGCTGCTTGGCCACGCCGTCAGCTACTTCCGCGCAAAGGGGCGGCGCAGCATAAGACTTCACGCCTCCGAGAGCAATCCCCGCGCCATAAGCTTCTATGAGCGCGAGGACTTCCGTCGCATTGGCACCGAGCCCGGCGCACTCGGAGACTTAGCGCTCATGGAAATGGAAATATAACCCGCCATCCGCAACAAAAAAGGAGGCGGAGTACTACCATAGCACTCCGCCTAAAACAGGGTTGTGGGATAAAGATATGAGCCCGACACGCGAGAGCGTGTCATTGGATAAGCTGTAAGACAAGCATAGCCCAATTCCCGCCGCTTGTAAAGAGCGAAGCCTCACTACTTTTGTCGAACCCAAAAAAAGTTTCAGAACAGGACGCCGCAATGAAGGAAATCACCTGCGCTCAAATTGAAGAGGCCGTCGCGGCTCTCGCCATTGAGGCCAACACAAAGTTGCCCGAGGACGCTCGCGCGCTTATAAACGCCGCTGCTGCTACGGAAGGAAGCCCCGTCGCCCGGGGCGTCCTGCGCGATCTGCGCGAGAACTATCTTCTGGCGGAGAGCTCTCGCCTGCCCATCTGTCAGGACACCGGCATGGCGGTTATTTTCGCCGAGCTTGGTCAAGACGTTAAAATCACCGGCGGCGCCTTTGAGGATGCCGTGAACGCCGGAGTGCGCCGCGGCTATGAGGAGGGTTTTCTGCGAAAATCCGTCGTGAGCGACCCTCTTCGGCGGGTTAACACCGGAGACAACACCCCCGCCGTTATTCACCTGCGCCTCGTGACGGGCGAAAACCTCAAGCTCACCCTCGCGCCCAAGGGCTTCGGCTGCGAGAATATGGGGCGCGTTAAGCTGCTCCTGCCCTCCGCCTCGGAGGAGGATGTTCTGGACTTCGTCGTCGAGTCCGTGAGACTCGCGGGGTCTAACCCCTGCCCGCCTATAATTGTCGGCGTGGGCCTCGGCGGTACGACAGAGCTCGCCGCGCTGCTTGCAAAGCGCGCCCTCCTGCGCCCGCTGAGTGAGCCTCACCCGGACGAGCTTTACGCTCGGCTCGAGCGCGAGGCGCTCACTCGCATAAACGCCCTCGGAATAGGGCCTCAGGGCTTCGGCGGGGACACTACGGCTCTCGCGGTGAAGATGGAATACGCCCCGACGCACATCGCGGGTCTGCCCGCCGCCGTCAGCATAAGCTGTCACGCCGCCCGCCATGCGGAGGTGACGCTGTGATCTATAACCTCACTCAATATCTTGAAAACGCAGCGGAAAAATATCCGGAAAAGACAGCCTTCGCGGACGATGAGCGGGCTTTTTCTTTCGCGCAGCTGCGCAAAGCCGCCCGCGCCGCCGGAGCGGAAATTGCCCGCCGCGTCGGCGAGCTTCGCCGCCCTGTTGCCGTTCTGACCCGCCATACGGTCTCGGACGTGGTGATGTTCTATGCCGCGCTCTATGCCGGCTGCTTTTATGTCCCCATCGACGCCGAGGCGCCCGACTCTCACATCGCCGCGCGGCTTGAGGCTCTCTCGCCCGCGCTCACGATTGAACCCGAAAGCTTCATGTTTCCGAACTCAGATTTCGAAGGCGACGCCCCGGCGTCGCTGTGCACGGACTCAGATCCCGCCTATGCTATTTTCACCTCCGGCTCGACGGGGGCTCCCAAGGCCGCCGTAATAGCTCACCGCTCGGTAATTAACCTCACCGAATGGCTCTGCGAGACCTTCTCTTTCGACAGCGGAACGGTTTTCGGCAACCAGACCCCCTTTTATTTTGACGCCTCCGTCGCGGAGCTTTTCTGCACCGCCCGCGCCGGAGCTACTACGCATATTTTGCCGCGCAAGCTCTTTTCCGCGCCGCTGAGGCTCATGCGACAGCTTGACGAGCTGGGCGTCAACACGATAAAATGGGCGACAGCCGCCTTTCGGCTCGTCGCGCTCTCGGGACTCTTTAAAAAATACACCCCGCAAAACCTCAAAACCGTCCTCGTCGGCGGCGAGAATCTGACGGGGAAATATCTCAGCCTCTGGCAAAACGCCCTGCCGGAGGTGAAGTTCGTCAATCTCTACGGCCCGACGGAGACGACCGTGGACTGCGCCTATTATATAGTTGACCGCCGCTTCGCCGACGATGAAATCGTCCCCATTGGAGGCGCTTGCCGCAATACGGGGCTTCTGCTCATCGACGGCCAAATAGCCGTGCGCGGAACCTGCGTGGGTCTGGGCTATTGGGGCGAGCCTGAGCGGACAAAGCTGTCCTTTGTTCGCAACCCCTTTATCGGCGAATACAGCGACACTATCTATCTCACCGGCGATCTCGCGGAGTATAACAGCCGCGGGGAGCTGGTCTGTCTGGGGCGCGCGGACAGTCAGGTCAAGCACCAGGGCTCGCGCATTGAGCTGGGCGAAATTGAGGCCGCCGCCTGCGCTCTCGAGGGAGTCGATATCGCGGCTGTCTGCTATGATAAGGTGCGCTCGAAGATTCTTCTCTTTTACGAGGGCGCGGCTCTCGAGGAAGCAGTTTCGGAAAAGCTCGCCGGGCGCTTGCCGCACTATATGCAGCCGAGCTTCACGGCGCGCCTGGATGTGCTGCCGCGCCTGCCGAACGGAAAAATCGACCGCGTGAGGCTCGCCGCCGAAGGAGCAAGTCTATGATACAACTGACCGATATGGAAACGCTGACGGCGCTTCTTAAAAAATTCCCCCGCGCCAAATCGAATTTTTATATTCTCCCCGCCGACCACAGGCGTCTCGTTGCGTCCGGCACGCTTTTTTACGACGAGGCCCCCGGCGGCGTGCTCTTCTATGAGCGCCGGGGCGAGGTATATAAGCTCTTCTTCCGCGCTGCGGATTTTTCGCGCTGTGAACTGCCGCCCTGTACCGAGCCGCTCTCTAGCTACCTGCCCTTTCGCGCCGCGCCGGACGCCGAGGCGGAAGCTTGGCTGTTCTCTCAGGGCTTCGTCTATCGCCACACCGAGCTAAAGCTCACTGCCGAGAGCATCAGTGCGCCGCGGCGCCACGAGATCACGCCCGCGACCGGCGAGGAGGCCGACGAATTTTTCCGGCTCACCTTCCCGAATCGCAAGGCAGACCTGCCGGAGAGGGCCTTCTATGAGACTCTGCAAGCTGTCCGCGACGAGAGCGGAAAGCCCCTCGGCATGGTGCACTACGGCGGGACCCGCGAGGTTTTGCTCATATCCGTTTTGCCTCAGGCGCGGGGGCAGGGGATAGCCCTGAGCCTATTCTCCGCCTACGCTGACGGCGTGGCGCATTTGGAGGGGCCCCACCGCATTCTCGTGGTGGACGGCAACACCCCCGCGCAAACGCTCTATGCCAAGCTCGGCTATCTGGCGGACGGCTTGAAGATCAATTTTTATTATAAAGACCCTGACACTGGTAAATGAGGTAACCCAACATGGAAAAGCTGCTTAAAATTCTCAAATCCATCCATCCCCGCGCGGACTTCGCCAATGAGACCGCCCTTGTGGACAAGCGGATTCTGGACTCTCTGGACATAATCGCGCTCATTGGGGAGCTGGAGGAGACCTTTGACGTTGAAATCGGCGTCGAATATATCGAGCCGGAGAATTTTAATTCCGTTGACGCTATGGCAAAGCTACTCAAACAACTCGGAGCCGACCTATGAGCTTTACCCAGCCAAAATTTCTGCTGTTTCTGGCTGTCGCGCTGGCGGTCTATTTTGTCGCGCCCAAAAAAGTCCGCCCCTATGTGCTGCTGGCGGCAAGCTACCTCTTCTACTGGTTTTCGGGCGGTGCTCTCGCCTTGGGCGCAATATCGCTGACAGTACTGTCAGTCTATGCCGCCGGGCTCCATGCGGGTGCGCTGCGCCGTGCCGGAGCAAAAAAGGCTAAAAGGCGCGCTCCGCTGCTCTGGTGTCTGCTGCTCAATTTCGGCATACTCGCCGCGCTTAAATTCAGCGGCTTAGCCTTTCCCAAGCTCGGGACCCTTCTCATACCCGGCATATCGTTTTACACCTTCGGGGCTGCCGGTTATCTCATAGACGTCTATCGCGGAAAGGTCTCGCCCGAGCGAAATGTGCTCAAATTCGCCCTCTTCGTCTCCTTCTTCCCGCAGCTTATCATGGGGCCGATCTCGCGCTATTCCGAAGTCGCGGAGAACCTTTTCGCCGGTCACGGCTGGAACTGGGAGCGCGCGAGGCGGGGCGTGCGCCGTATAATCTGGGGCTATTTCATGAAGCTTGCCATAGCGGACGTGCTCGCCGCGCCCGTCGCGGAGATTTTTGACAACTACGCCTCTTACAGCGGCGCGGTGATCTTAGCCGGAGCGCTCTTTTACACCTTCCAGATTTACGCCGACTTCGCCGGAGGGATTAACATCGTCCTCGGTATTGGCGAGCTTGTCGGCGTGAGCCTGCCGGAAAACTTCCGTCAACCCTTTTTCGCCCGCTCGCTCACCGACTTCTGGACGCGTTGGCACATGAGTCTGACGCGCTGGCTGCGCGACTATCTGTTTTACCCGCTGGCTCTCTCGAAGCCCCTCGCGAAGCTCTCGCGCGCCGCGCGGCGCGTCTTCGGACAGGACGTCGGCAAAAAAATACCCGCGAGTGCCGCCACCTTCGCGGTGTATATAATCGTGGGCGTCTGGCACGGGGCAAGTCTTGCCGCCTTCATCTTCGGTCTATTAAACGGCGCAATTATAACCCTCTCGCTGTTTTGCGAGCCGCTTTTGGACACGCTTCGGGAAAAAACGGGCATAGACGGCTCAAAGCGCGGCTTCGGCGCGGCCTTTGCGATGCTGCGCACCTTTATAATAATGCTGCTCCTGCGCATTTTTGCGCGGGCGGCCTCCGCCTCTGCCGCCTTTTCCATGCTATGGCGCAGCCTTACGGATTTTCGCCTGACCGGTCTGCGCACAACGCTGCTCGGCCTCGGACTCGGAACCTGGGACTATCTGCTCTTAGCCGTTTGCATAGCACTACTCATAGGGCGCGACATTCTCGCCGCGCGGCTTGAGGGCTCCGGCGAGTCTCTCGACACACGTCTCAATCGTGCGAGGCCCGCCGCGCAGTTTATTCTCACCTTTGTCGTTCTGGCCTTCGTGTGCTACTTCGGTCTCTACCGCGAGGGCTACACGGCGACGGAATTCATCTACGCTCAATATTAGTTAGAGCCTATCACTCACCCTATTCCACTACAGGAGGAACCATGTCGGCAAAACGCTGGTTTGTAATGCTCTTTTCCGCGGCAGTGCTCGTGCTGCTGTCAGTCGCCGCGGCAAATTTTATAATCGACCCCTTCGGCGTATTCGGCGACCGCGCTTTCGACTGGTACGCCTTTGATATGACGGAGAATCCAAGGGCTGCAAAGCTCGCCTATATTGACGCGCACCACGACGAGTATGACGCCTATCTCATCGGCCCCTCCGGCACCAGCTCCCTCTCGCCGGAAGTTTTGAATGAATACACCGGCTACAGCTGGTATAACTGCTTTAACTACGGCGCAGACCTGGCATATTCCGAGGCGCTGGCAGAGTATCTGACGCAAAACTATGAGGTTCGCGCGCTCATGCTCACAGTGCCCTATGTCAGTGCCTGTCAATACGACCTTGAACCCGAATCAATAACCGACACACGCCACCCCAACATCACAGGAAACGCCGCCGATTGGCTCCGCTTTCTCTTCGCAAACCCGCGCTACAGCGCAGCAAAGCTCAGAGATTACTTGAGCAACAGCTACCTGCAGGAGGTCTTTGACGTCTTCGTACCCGAGACCGGCGTGTATGACAAATCCTCCCGCGACGTCGAGCCTATCGGCTCTATGGACGCCTATCTCGAGGCCTATCCCGTTTTTACCCACGACTACCCCGATAAATTCCCGATGACTCAGCTCGAAGCTTGCATGGACGCCTTGGAGCGCATAAAGGCGCTTTGCGACTCGCGCGGAATCGAGCTTACGGTGCTCGTCCCGCCCATGCCGGAAAGCCAGCTCAACAACTACTTTGATGCCGACCTCGAGGCGTTTTACACGCGCCTGGGCGAGATAACGCCCTACCATGATTTCGCGCGTCTGGCGCCTAATGAGCCGCGCTATTTCTACGACGAAAACCACTATCGCAACAACGTGGGTGAGATGATGCTCGCCCGAATCTATGACGACTCCTCGGTCTATATCCCGGGCCCGGAGGAGGACATTGATACTCAGCTTCGAGTCCTGCTCTACCACCACATAGTCGAAGCCGGTGAGACAAACGCCGACACGATGCTCCTCGCGGACTTTCGCCGCGACATGGAGGCTATCCGCGACAGTGGCTACACCACCGTCGGTATAAGCGATCTCGAAGCCTATGTAAATGACGGCGTCCCCCTGCCGGAGAGGGCGGTGCTCATTCGCTTTGACGACGGCTACCTCAGCAACTACACTCTCGCCTATCCCGTGCTGCAAGAGTTCGGCTTCAAGGCCGTAATCTTCGCGATCGGCGTCTCCATCGGCCACGTCACCTATAAGGACACGGACACGCCTATTACCCCACACTTCTCCTATGAACAGGCGCGGGAGATGGTAGACTCCGGACTCGTCGAGGTCCAGAGCCACACCTGGGATATGCATCAGGTAGAGAGCTTGGACGGCTTAGACTGCCGCCGGGGTCTCCTGCGCCGCGAAAACGAGAGCGAGGACGAATATGTCGCCGCGCTCTCAGAGGATTTTATAAAAAGCCGCGCCGGTCTTGAGACCGGCACAGGTCAGCCGGTGACGGCTCTGGCGTATCCCTATGGTCTGCACGATCTGATGAGTCTCGTCGTGCTCTCCCGCCTCGGCGTAAAAGTCACCTTCACCACCGAAGCCGGTATAAACACCCTTGTGAAGGGTCTGCCCCAGAGTCTATACAACCTTTCCATCTGTGCGATCTCAGACCTCACCTAAAGTTCCCCGCACATTTCCTCCAGCTCCTGCCGCGTCACAAGCGCGTTTAAAACCTCGAGCAGCGCGTTCGCGCTCAAACGCTCCGGCAAGCCGAGCTTGCGCTTTAGCGCAGCTCGCCGCGCGGCGCTGTCGGCTGCTCCACTCAGCCCCAGCTCGAACATATCCGCCTTCGTGAGGCAGCCGCGCGGCACGGCGGTAGAGCTCTCGTCAAGGCTGACCCCGGCAGTTTTAAGCGCAGTTAAAATCGCCTCGCGGCTCAGACCCTCAACACCCAGCTTGCCCTCCTTACCGGGAGAGCTCTTGCGCCGCTCCTTGCCGAAAACGTCCGGACTATAAGCGTGCTTGACCCGCTCGGGGTCAAGCGCGCTTTTTAAGTGGGATCGAATGAGAAAGCCCGCGCCGTCGCTGTCCGTCAGAATAACAAGCCCGCGCTTGTCTGCCAACCGGCGCAGCAAAGCGAGCTTCTGTCCATCATTAAAGACCCCGAAGCCCTCCGTCGTGACTATCGTCGCATCCAGAAATTGACTCAGCTTGTTCTTGTCATACCGCCCCTCGACGACTAGGACTTCATTCACCTTGATCAATTAGTGCCCCCCTTTTGAATAATGGAGAATTGAGAATGCGCAATTGAGAATTAAAGGAGTCGCGCAAAGCGCGACATAATTTAAATCATCGCGGAGCGATTCCTATAATTGTCAATTTTCAATTGTCAATTCTCAATTTGTTTTCCCTGCGAGGTTCAGCAGCAATTCAACAAGAATATCTCGATCGTCGGCTCCGCTGCTCTTCATCTCATAGTCGCTCTCGGCGCAAAGCGAGACCGCTTTCGCCAGCTGTGCGCGTGTAAACCCCCGCGCGCTGTCTAAGAGCCTATCGGCGGCATAGGGGCTGGTTTTATACATTCCGATGAGAAAGTCCCGCCCGAGGGAGAAATCAAGCGCGAGCCGCGCGGCATAGAGCCTTCTCATCTGAAAGCCGATAATCGCCAGCGTCTTAATCGGGTGCTCGCCGGAGGCGAGCAGCTCCGCGAGAATCGCGGCGGCCTCGTCGTAGCGGCGTTTCGAGAGCCTATCCGTCAGCTCGAAGGCCTGAGCCTCGGGTATGTGCGCGGCAAGCGCGTCAATGTCCGAGGCCGTAACGCGCCCGTTTTCTGCGAAGGCGGCGAGCTTTTCAACCTCCTGAACCAGTCCCGTCATGCGGTCTCCCGCGATGAATATGAGCTTCTCGCAGTCCTCCGGGGAAATCTCCAGCCCCAGTGCCGCAAAGCGCCGCCTCAGCCAGCCTGCGACCGCCCTTATGGGCTGCGTTGTAAATTCAATCGCCTGCCCCTGCTTTTTTATCGCCTTGACCAGCGCGCGCCGCCCGTCCGGCTCATAGGTCTCCGGCAGCAGCATTACCACCGTCGCCCAGTCCGGCAGATCGGAGAACATCTCGCGAAGCCGCTCGGAGTCGGAGTCCTTGAAGTCGTTCACCGGAAAATTTCGCAGCTCGGTGAGCGTGCGCCCGCCCATAAAGGGGGTGCTGTCGAGAGCCTGAGCCAAAAGCCTAATATCCGCCGCGCCGTCAAAGCGCCGATGGTTAAATTCGGCAAGCCCCTCTTCCAGACAGAGCTTTTTAAGCTCCTCGAAGAAGCTCTCGCGCAGATAATCCTCCTCGCCCCAGAGCATATAGAGCCGCCCCGCGCCGTCCCGCTTTAATTCTTTCAACAGCGCGGAATAGTCAGTTGTCTCGTTTTGCTTTTTCGCCATAGTTATTCCTCTATATTTAGCAAAGCCCCGTCTGGCAGCACGAAACCCTCGCCGGTAATTCTTATTTCAACGCTGCCCAGCTCGTCCGTGCGCAAAAGCTCCATTCCGGCGGCGCGAAACCGCCCCAGAGCCTCCGGGGTCGGGTGCCCGTAGCTGTTATACCCGCTGGAAATGACGGCGACCTCCGCGTCAATCGCGCCGAGCAGCTCCTCACTCGAGCTTGTGGCGGAGCCGTGGTGTCCGGCGACAAAAATCTCAAGGTCCGGAAGCTCCTGCGTGAGGAGCAGCCGCGCCTCCGCCTCTAAGTCGGCGTCCCCCGTGACCAGTATATCACAGTTTCCCAGCCGCGCAAGATAGATTAGCTCCGGCCTTAGGCGGCTTACGGGCTTGAGCGCGGTGACAGAAAGCTCCCCGAGTGTAAGGCGCGTCGTGTCCTCTATCACGTGCACGACCGTTTCATGTGCCTGCGCGTAAGCTAAGATTTCTTCGCGCTTGGCGTCCTCGAGCGAGGCGGGCGCGACTACTAGATTTTGCACCTTGAGGTTCGCCATGAGCTGCACCGCGCCGTTGACGTGGTCGGCGTCAAAGTGCGTCACGCACAGTGCCGCAACGCTGTCAATCCCCCGACTGAGCAGATATGCCGAGACCGTTTTCCCGGCGTTATCGGTCTTGCCGCCGCCCCCGCAGTCTATGACGACCGCGCTGCGCCCGCTTATGAGCACAATGCTCTGCCCCTGCCCGACGTCCACCGCCGTGAAGAGGTTTTCATTCTTTGCCCCGACGGATACTTGGAGTAGAATCATGCCCAGAAACAGCCCCGAGAGAGTCAGCGAGATTGGAATAATCGGTCTGAAGGCCCTCTCTCGCCGCCAGAAAAACCAGAAGCCGAAGAGGGCATAGGTGAAGATTATCCAGCCCAAAAACCAGCCGTTTGTGACAAACACCTGCGACATCGGAAGACCTGAGAAAAACCCCGTCACCTCGATGATGTAGTTTACCAGCACCCCCGTCACCGCGCCCCCGCCCAAGCCGATAGGCAGCCAGAGCATACCCAGAAAGCAGGAGATATAGCCCAGCACGAAGCAAAGGGAAATCGCCCAGAAGATGAGAATATTCACGATAATCCCATAGGTCGCGACATAGCCGAAGTAATACGCCGAGACGGGCGTCGAGAAAACGAGCGCGCCGACGCTGGCGGAAAAGGCGGAAATAACGGCGTAGAGCAGCTTATAGCCTATCGAGTATAGTTTACCCTCGTTACCGCCCCTTGACTTCTTTCTGTCCTTTCGCGCCACTTTCATCCTGCGCGTGAGCGCATTGTTCAGGCGCGGCGTTACGAGCACCAGACCCAGCATCGCGGAGAAGGACAGCTGCAGGCTCAGAGACCCCGCCGCGTCCGGGTTTATGAGCAGGAGTAGTGCCAAAACCGCCGTAAGCGCGGTTATGGAGTCGCTCTCGCGCTTAACCAGCGGAGCCGCCAGGACGCAGCTATACATGAAGGCCGCGCGCAAAATGCTCGGCGTCGCCCCGGCTACAAAGGCAAAGACCCAGATTATCGGCAGCCCGACGAGTGACGCCGTGCGTCTGCGGCGAATCAGCAGACGCAGAAAGCCGATGAGAAAGGCAACGTGCATTCCCGAAACGGAAACCACGTGCAGGGTGCCCGTGCGAGTCATCGCGCTCGAAAGCTCCGTGTCCTCATAGAAGAGGCGGGTGTCGCCCGTTAAGAGCGCCGTCATGAAGGCCGCCGTGCGCCCGGGAAAAATCTCCTTCGCCGTTTTGTTAACGGCGCGGGCTATGTCCTGCGGGAAGTAGAGAAACGCCCAAGAGCTGCGCCCCGTAACAGTGACTTCCTCCGGGTAACAGGTTAGGTGAATGTTCTTCGACGTCTGCTTGTCATATCGCTCGCCGAAAAGCTCGCCGGAATAGCTAACCTCCGCCGTAACGCTTATGTAGTCGCCGGGAGTTACGTCCGGAGCTTCGTCGCCCCGGAAGAAATTTAGCTGAGCGCGCACTCTCGGGAGCGGCCCGCCGCCGCGCAGCTTAACCGTGACGTAGGTATAGTTTTCGTAGACGACGGGATACTCCGCAACCTCCGCCTCAAAGCTGAGCGTCTTGCCGGAGGCCTCGATACAGGGCGCGGTTCGCTGGGCATAGGAGACCCCACTCACGAGAAAGCCCGCTGCCGCACCGAGACAAATAAGAAGCGCCCTCTGCCGCTTAGTCCCCTGTAAAAGCAGCCCGAGTAGCGCCAAAATGGCGCACAGCACCGCCGCCCAAAAGTAATATTGGGCGGGCAGCGCATAGTGCGCCAGAAAAACAGCCGAAGCCAGCGCGGCAGACGCCGTCGCCAGAAGCCGCATTATACTATTTTCTCGCCGAAGCGACGCTTCGCAAGAACATGAAAGTGCAGATGCGCCACGGTCTGTCCGGCGTCTTTTCCGCTGTTGGTTATGACGCGAAAGCCGGTTGTTAAGCCCTCCTGCGCCGCGATTTTCGCGATAGTCTCGAAGCACTCCGCCGCGAGATGGGCAGTTTCGCTCGTTATCTCCGCCGCGCTTGCCAAGTGCTCCTTCGGTACGACAAGGATATGCACCGGAGCCTGAGGATTAAGATCCCGAAAGGCAAGGGTGCGTGAGTCCTCATAGACCTTGTCTGAGGGAATCTCCCCGCGAATAATTTTGCAAAAAACACAGTCGTCCATAAATTACTCCTATTCCGATGATAAAGCCCGCCTGCGCGGATACCTCACCGTCGTTTTTCTTACTATTTCACCTTACCGGCGATAAACTCCGCCGTGTCGGCGAAGGCTTTTTCCAAAAGCGAGACGTCTTCCACCCCGCCCATGGCGCGCTCCGGCTTGCCGCCGCCTCTGCCGCCGGTTATGTCGGTTACGAATTTGATCAGCTCCCCGGCCTTGATGCCCGCTTTGACCGCCGCCTCGCCACAGGATGCCGAAAGGGAAGTCTTGTTATTCAAGTTGGAGGTGAGTAGCACAACCGCGCCGCTCTCGCGGTCGCGGAGAATGTCGCCCAGCTCGCGAAGCTCGTCGCCGGTCAGTCCCGGCAAAAGCGCGGAGACGAATTTAAGCCCCGAAACGTCCTTTGCGCCTGTTATGAGTCCGTCGGCACGCAGAGCAAGCTGCTGCGACTGCAGCTTTTCAAGAGCCTTGCGCGTGGCGCGAAGCTCCTGCCGGAAGGCTTCAAATTTCTCCTCCACGCCCTCGGGGTTTGTTTTCAGCGCCTCGGACAGCCTTGCTATGAGGCCGCTTTCGCGGCGAAGCTGCTCCATGACGGCTTTTCCGGTTATCGCCTCAATCCGGCGCACTCCGGCGGCTACTGAAAACTCGCTCTTAATCTTAAAGGAACCCGCCTTCGCGGTGTTGTCCAAATGCGTTCCGCCGCAAAGCTCCGTGGAGAAATCGCCCATCTTCACTACGCGAACCGTCTCGCCGTATTTCTCGGAAAACAGCGCCATCGCGCCCGATTTTTTCGCCTCATTAAGGCTCATCTCCTGCGCAGTTATGGGCAGACCCTCTAAAATCGTCTCGTTGACAAGCCTTTCAATCCGCTCCAGCTCGTCGGGCGTGATTGCGGAGTAGTGCGTAAAGTCAAAGCGCAGCGAGTCTGGCTCGACGAGGGAGCCCGACTGCCCGACGTGCTCGCCCAAAACGCTTCTCAGAGCCATGTGCAAAAGGTGAGTCGCAGAGTGCGCGCGCATTATCGCGCGGCGACGCTCAGAGTCGACCTCCGAGTGAGCTTCGTCCCCGACCCTTATCTCGCCGGAGGTTACGACGCCCCGATGGAGATATTTTCCGCCGACGTTTTTCTGAACGTCGCGGACAGCAAACTCGCCAAGCGGGGTCGAAATAACGCCTTGGTCTGTCACCTGACCGCCCATCTCGGCATAGAAGGGGGTTTTGTCAAGCACAACGAGACCCTCTTCTCCCTCGCCCAACACAGTCACCGTCTGGTTACCCTCTGCCAGTGCCAAAATAACGCCTACACCCCCACTACACCCATACCCAGTAAAGACCGTCTGCGTACTATCCAGCCCCAGCTCAACGCCCGACCAAGCCACGTCCCCCAAGGCTTCTCGCGCCTTTCTCGCCCGCGCTCTCTGCTCATTCATGAGCTTCGTAAAGGTCTCGCGATCTATGGAAAATCCGGCCTCCCCGGCTATCTCCGCCGTCAAATCAACGGGGAAACCATAGGTGTCATAGAGTCTGAAGGCGTCCTCTCCTTTGACCGTATTTCCTTGGTTTTCGGCGATTTTAGAGAGCATTTCCGCGAGCAGCTTCTCGCCCGCGTCGATGGTCTTGGCGAAGCTCTCCTCCTCGATTTTAATGACCCTCTTTATGAAGTCGCCCTTCTCCAAAAGCTCGGGATAGGCGATTTTGTTTTCCTCTATGACCGTGTCGCAGACCTCGAACAAAAACGGCTCTGAAAGCCCCAAGAGCTTGCCGTGCCTCGCCGCCCGCCTTAGCAGCCTGCGCAAAACATAGCCCCGACCCTCGTTCGACGGCAAAATCCCATCGCTGAGCATCATCGTCGCGCTGCGGATGTGGTCGGTGATAACCCGCAGGGAAACGTCGGTCTTTTCGCTCTGACCGTAGCTGACGCCGGTGAGCGCGCTAACCTTATTGGCGATGTTCATCACGGTATCCACCTCGAAGAGGCTGCCTACCTCCTGACAGACCACCGCGAGCCTCTCCAGACCCATGCCGGTGTCTATGTTCTTCTGGCTCAGCTCCACATAGACCCCATCGCCCTTGTTGTCAAACTGGGTGAAAACGTTGTTCCAAATCTCAATAAACCGGTCGCAGTCACAGCCTACGGTGCAGCCTTCTTTCCCGCAGCCGTATTCCTCGCCCCGGTCGTAGTATATCTCCGAGCAGGGGCCGCAGGGACCCAGACCGTGCTCCCAGAAATTGTCCTCCTTGCCGAAGCGAAAGATCAACTCATAAGGAAAGCCGATGTCGTTGTGCCAGATGTCGGCGGCCTCGTCGTCGTCCAGATAGACGGAGGGATACAGCCGCTTGGGGTCCAGCCCCAGCCAGTCTTTCGAGGTGAGAAACTCCCAGCTCCAAGCGATGGCGTCCTTCTTGAAATAGTCCCCGAAGGAGAAGTTTCCGAGCATTTCAAAATATGTCCCGTGGCGCGCGGTGTGGCCGATGTTGTCGATGTCCCCGGTGCGAATACACTTCTGACAGGTGCAGATTCTCACGCGCGGCGGCTTTTCGTCGCCCTTGAACCAAGGCTTCATCGGCGCCATGCCGGAGTTTATGAGAAGAAGCGAGGCGTCGTTTTTCGGCACCAGCGAAAAGCTGGGCAGGCGCAGATGTCCCTTGCTCTCAAAGAACTCCAGAAATTTTTCGCGCAGCTCGTTCAGTCCATATTTTTGCATTATTGCCCTACCTCTAAGCGTAATTGTAGTAATCTCGCGCAGTAATCGTGATTTTATGCGTAATAATCGTCGTTGTTAATGTCGTCCTCGACAGCTGCATAAGCAGCCAGCGTCTTTTCCAGAAGCTCGTCCACCGTCAGTCCCAAATCCTCCGCGCCTCTCGCGATGATGTCGCGGTCGCAGCCGGCGGCGAACTTCTTGTCCTTGAACTTCTTCTTGAGGGATTTTAGCTCCATGTCCTTGGCGCTCTTCGACGGGCGCATGAGTGCCGCCGCGCCGATAAGCCCCGTCAGCTCGTCCACCGCGAAGAGGATTTTCTCCATCCTGTGCTCCGGCGGCAGGTCGATGCAGACCCCGTTCCCGTGGCTTGCCACGGCGTGGATCATGCGCTCGTCCACCCCGTGGGAGCGCAGAATTTCCAAGGCTTTTACGCAGTGCTCCTCGGGATAGAGCTCAAAGTCAATGTCGTGCAGCAGCCCCACGCACTCCCAGAAATCCGCCTCTTCGCCGAAGCCCTCGGCCTCGGCAAAGTGCCGCAGGACAAGCCCGACGGTCTGAGCGTGTCTTAGGTGAAAGGGCTCCTTGTTATATTCCTGCAAAAGTGCCCACGCTTGCTTTTGGTTCATAGTATTATCCCCACTCTGTGATTATAAGAGTCCTTTTTCCATCATTGCGCGAACCTTAATCGGCAGGCCGAAGAGGTTAATGAAGCCCTCGGCGTCCTTCTGGTTATAGTCGCTCGCGCCAAAGGTTGCAACATCTTCAGAATATAGCGAATACGGGGAGCTTACGCCCGCTTTGATGAGGTTGCCCTTGTAGAGCTTGAGGCGAACCTTTCCGGTGACTGTCTTTTGGGTGGACTCGACAAAGGCGTCCAGAGCCTCGCGAAGGGGGGTGAACCACTGGCCGTTGTAGACGATTTCGGCATAGGTGACGGACAGCTGCTCCTTCAAATGCGCGGTTTGCTTGTCGAGGCAGAGGGTCTCCAGATAGGCGTGGGCGGCATAGAGGATGGTACCGCCGGGGGTCTCGTATACCCCGCGGCACTTCATTCCGACAAGGCGGTTCTCCACGATGTCGAGAAGGCCGATTCCGTGCTTTCCGCCCAGAGCGTTCAGCTTCCAGATAAGCTCGGAGGCTTTCATTTTCTCGCCGTTTAAGGCGACGGGAGAGCCCTTTTCAAATTCGATCTCGATATACTCCGGCTCATCCGGCGCCATTTCCGGCGAGACGCCCATTTCCAGAAAACCGGGCTTATTATAGAGCGGCTCGTTTTCCGGGTCCTCGAGGTCCAGACCCTCGTGGCTGAGGTGCCAGATGTTCTTGTCCTTGGAATAATTCGTCTCGCGGTTAATCTTGAGCGGAATATTGTGAGCCTCGGCATATTCAATCTCCTCGTCGCGGCTGACAATGTCCCACTCGCGCCAAGGGGCGATAATCTTCATTTGCGGTGCTAAGGCCTTAATTGTAAGCTCAAAGCGCACCTGATCGTTGCCCTTGCCGGTGCAGCCGTGGCAGATAGCGTCCGCGCCCTCCTTGAGGGCGATTTCCACCAGACCCTTTGCAATGCAGGGGCGCGCGGTGGAGGTGCCGAGCAGATAGTCCTCATATTTCGCTCCGGCCTTCATCGCCGGGATGATATAGTTGTCGCAATAGTCGTCCACCTGATCGAGGATATAGAGCTTGCTTGCGCCGGTTTTAAGCGCCTTTTCCTCCAGCCCCTCAAGCTCGTCCGCCTGTCCGACGTTGCCCGAGACGGCGATGACCTCGCAGCCATAGTTTTCCTTGAGCCAGGGGATTATAATAGAAGTGTCCAGCCCCCCCGAATATGCCAGCACGCATTTTTTAACTTCACCCATGATTAATTACCTCCGAATATTGTCAATGGAATATCAATGAAATGGATTATAACACCTAATGCACACAAAATCAATATTGCTTTTTAAATGTATCTGTGCTAGTATAATGAACGAGTTTTGAGAGAATTACCAGTATAATCTTTAGGAGAGCAAAACCGATGTCTGCAGAGAGAGCGCGCGCCTATCTCGAGAAGCTGGGCGCGGCGCACAGAATAAAAACCTATGACGAATCAACCGCGACCGTTGAGCTGGCAGCAAAGGCCGCCGGGGTAATTCCCGCAAGAATCGCGAAGACCCTCTGCTTCAAAATGGGCGAGGGGGCTCTGCTCGTGGTCGCCGCCGGAGACGCGCGAGTGGACAACAAAAAATTCAAGGCGCGCTTCGGCACTAAGGCGTCGATGCTCCCGCCGGAGGAGGTCGAGCGGCTCGTCGGGCACTCGGTTGGCGGGGTCTGCCCCTTCGGAATTAACGAGGGTATTTCGGTGTATCTCGACGACTCGCTAAAGCGCTTCGAGACCGTTCTTCCCGCCGCAGGCAGCGCGAATAACTGCATAGAGCTGAATTTGGAAGAGCTGTTCGAGCTGTCGGGTGCAGAAGACTGGGTAGATGTTTGCAAAACAATCGCTAATAACTAAAATATTAAATTTAACTGGGGTGACTACATCATGGCGACTTTTAACAAATCAGCGAAGCTCCAAGGCGTGTCCTATGCCGTGCGCGGGCCCGTGCTGGAGGAGGCAAATCGCCTCGAGGCACAGGGTCAGAAGATACTTAAGCTCAACATCGGAAATCCCGGCGTGTTCCGCTTTGAGGCGCCGGAGACCCTGCTCGAGGGTCTGAGGCAAAACCTTATTCCGGCGGAGGCCTATTCGGACTCGCGAGGGATCGCCTCCGCCCGCGAGGCCATTGCGGCCTATGCCGCAAAAAAGGGCATAGCGGGGGTGACGCCTAACGACGTCTACACCGGCAACGGCGTCTCGGAGCTTATTTCCATCTGTATGCAGGCGCTGCTCGACCCCGGCGACGAGATTTTGATTCCCGCCCCGGACTATCCGCTCTGGACGGCGGCCTCCACCCTCTCGGGCGGAAGAGTCGTGCACTATCTCTGCGACGAGACCTCTGACTGGCAGCCCGATATTGAGGATATGCGCCGGAAAATCAGCCCCAAGACCAAGGCAATCGTCGTGATTAACCCCAACAACCCCACCGGCGCGCTCTATGGCAAGGAGATTTTGGAGCAGATCGTCTCTCTCGCGCGGGAGAACGGGCTTATCATCTTCGCCGACGAGATTTATGACCGCATTCTCATGGACGGCGCAGAGCACACCTCTATCGCCTCGCTTGCCCCCGACGTCTTCTGCGTGACCTTCAACGGTCTGTCTAAGTCCCACCTCGTCTGCGGGTACAGGGTCGGCTGGATGGTCGTTTCCGGCGACAAGGCTCCCGTAAAGGGCTTTATGGAGGGCGTGACAATGCTCTCCAGTATGCGCCTGTGCGCCAATGTCCCGGGGCAATATGCCGTCAAACCGGCGCTCGAGGACTTAGCCGTCTGCGACGAGATGACTCGCCCCGGCGGGCGTATTTATGAGCAGCTCGGCGCCGTTAACGAGGAGCTTTCCAAGATCGACGGGCTCACCTTTGTGAAAGCTCGCGCCGCCTTTTATGTGTTCCCGAAGCTCGACGGGCGCTTTAACATCACGGACGACGAGCGCTTCGCGATTGACCTGCTGCGCGCAAAGCAGGTGCTCATTGTCCACGGCACGGGCTTTAACTGGATAGAGCCGAATCACTTTAGAATCGTCTGCCTGCCCGAGGCTCCCGTACTGCGTGAGGCCGTCGGCAGAATCGGCGAGTTTTTGGCGGGGTATCGGCAATAATACTAATTTCAAATAACGCGTCGGCTCAAAGAACCGGCGCGTTATTTTCGTTTCTGTACAAACATACACTTCCATAGGGAACCTGTCTGGTTCGCCATATTTAAGGGGTGTATAGTCATGAAAAATCGCTCTCAGGTCAACAACAAATCCGCTGTTTTACAGATGGCGTTTGTCGGCGTCGTCGCGATAACAATAGGAATTTTCTGTATGCTGGACTGCGTGGTGATCTACGGACTGCCGGTGATCACAAGCATTTCCGCCTCCGCCACCACGGGAAATATGACGGGGATGCTGCTGCCCTTTGCGCTGGGCTGCATTTTTACCTACTGCATATCCTATGTGGGCTACTCGACCGCCGAGCGGCGAATCGTCAACGTCATGGGCGTATGCTTCCTCGTTGTTGCGCTGCAAATGTGCAACTCCGTGTACATAACGCAGCCGAATGTCGGGGTCTTCGGACTGACGCCGGAGACGTCGAATATACTCCACATGATAGGGGCTATCGGCGGCTTTGGTCTGATGTGGGTCTGGGTAACCTTCTTCTTCACCAGAACCAATCCCGAGTGCAGCCCCACCCGCCGCAAGAAAACCCGCAACATCATCTATTATACCTTGGGTCTCGTCATGCTTTTCGGAGTTCTCCTGCTCATAATCGGCGCCTTCGGCGCGTTTAACGACGACTTTCCCCACACCTGGCTCGCCGAGGAGATTCTGCTCCTCCCGGCGGGAGTTGCCTTGCTGATAAAATCAGGAGTGTTCATGGCGGATTAGCCATTCCACGCGGTGTGTTAAAATGGCCGCACAACGCGGAAATCAAAATGCTCTTGCACACACTTCCACTTTGTTATATAATAAAAGGTAACCATCAAATTACTAAGAAAGCAGGTGTGGCTTTGGACATCACAAAAGAGACCTTGGACGGATATGTGAATAACCTCTGCGAGGACATCAAGAGGGCCTATACTATCGACCCCGCGCAGTATAAGAACCACGCGATAAAGCGCGGTCTGCGCAACGAGGACGGCACCGGCGTTATGGTCGGGGTCACGTCTATAGGCAGCGTTCAAGGCTATTACATGCAGGACGGCGAGCGTGTTCCCATTCCCGGAAAGCTCTATTATCGGGGCATAAATATAGAGGATCTGGTCACCAAAAACGCGCGCGCAGACACCTTTGGTTATGAAGAGGTCGCGTATCTGCTGCTCATGGGAAAGCTCCCCAATAAGGAGCAGTTCCAGCAGTTTGACGCCATCCTCTCGACGGCGCGTATACTGCCTAAGTATTTCACAGAGGACATGATTTTCAAATCTCCGAGCCGGGACATAATGAACAAGCTCTCGAGAAGCGTTCTCGCGCTCTATTCCTATGACGACAATCCGGACGACACCTCGATCCAGACCATGCTGCGCCAGTCCATTGAGCTTATCGGGCGCTTTCCGGTTATTGTGGCGAATGCCTTCGCCGTCAAGCGCCATGTCTTTGACGGCAAGTCGCTGTTCATACATATTCCCAAAGAGGACCTCTCCGTGTCCGAAAACTTCCTGAGAATGGTGCGGGCGAACAAGTCCTATACGACCGGCGAGGCAAAGCTTTTAGACATGATGATGATGCTTCACGCCGAGCACGGCGGCGGTAATAACTCGGCCTTTTCCTGCCGTGTGCTCTCCTCCACGGGAACTGACACCTACAGCGCAATTTCGGCGGCGGTCAATTCCCTCAAGGGCCCGCTGCACGGCGGCGCGAACGCAAAGGTGGTCGAAATGTTCCGCGACATCCGCAAGCACGTCAAGGACGTCCGAGACGACGATGAGGTCGCCGCCTATCTCAACAAAATTATGGACAAGCAGGCGGGGGACCGCTCCGGAAAAATCTATGGTCTGGGACACGCGGTGTACACCGTTTCCGACCCGCGCGCCGTGGTTTTGAAGAAATTTTCCGAGTCCGTCGCGGTGGAAAAGGGCTTCGGCGACGAATTCGCGCTGATGGACAGAATAGAGCGTCTGGGCGTTAAGATTATCATGGAGCGCAAGAACTTCTCCGTGCCGCTGTGCGCCAATGTGGATATGTATTCGGGGCTGGTCTATACAATGCTGGGCATTCCGGAGGAGCTGTTTACGCCGCTCTTTGCTATCTCCAGAATCGCCGGCTGGTGCGCCCACAGAATTGAAGAGGTGCTCACCTGCGGAAAGATCATGCGCCCGGCTTACCGCGCCTCCTTCCACGAGCAGACATATGTTCCCAGAGTAGAACGGCAATAAAAAAAGACCGCTACCCCAAAGTGCGGAGGATTGGTCATGGAAAAGCTATTCAAGCTGAATGAACACGGCACAAACGTGAAAACCGAGTTAATCGCGGGGCTTACTACCTTTTTATCCATGGTGTACATTCTTGCGGTGAATCCCAATGTTTTATCGGCGGCCGGGATGGACAGGGACGCCGTGTTTACCGCCACGGCGATTTCCGCGGCGCTGGCAACGCTGTGCATGGCATTTCTGGCAAACTACCCCGTTGTGCTGGCGTCCGGCATGGGGCTCAACGCTTACTTTGCGTATTCCATATGCGTTCCCATGGCGCAGGCGGGGATTGCAGACCCTTGGAAAATTGCCCTAACCGCCGTGCTGTGCGAGGGAATAATCTTTATCCTTCTCTCCTTCTTCAAATTCAGGGAGACCCTTGTGAACAAGATTCCCGCCAATTTGAAATTGGGCATCACCGTAGGGATAGGCCTCTTTATTACGCTGGTCGGCTTATCGGGCGCGGGGATTGTTGTTTCCGATTCCGACGTAATCGTGGGCCTGGGCAGCCTTTCTTCACCCAACCTTGTGCTGGCAATGACGGGGCTAATCGCCATCGGAATTTTTCACCACTTTAAGATCACCGGCGGGATTCTATGGGGCATACTACTCACCTGGCTGCTCGGAATCGCCGCTCAGCTTTGCGGGTGGTACGTTGTAGATCCGGCGCTTTCAAACCAATCGCTGATTCCCGACCTTTCCGCAATCGGCTCTATGCCGGCCGCGCCGAGTCTTTTCCAGTTTAATTTCAGCTATGTCGCGGAACATTTGCTTGACTTCGTGCTCATAGTTTTTTCGTTTTTATTCGTGGACCTGTTTGATACGGTCGGCGTTCTAATCGGCGTGGCGGAAAAGGGAAAGCTTTTGGATAAAAACGGCAATCTGCCGAGAGTAGGGCGCGCGCTGCTCTCGGACGCCATCGGAACGACCGCGGGCGCCTGCCTGGGCGTATCCACGGTTACAAGCTATATCGACAGTGGCACGGGCATTTCCGTGGGCGGCAGAACAGGACTTACCGCCCTGACCGCCGCCGTCATGTTCTTACTGTCGCTGTTTTTTGCTCCGATCTTTTTGGCGGTACCGGGGTTTGCAACCGCGCCCGCGCTTATTTTCGTCGGGCTCACAATGATGGGTACAATTAAAAAAATGACCTTTGACGGGGACATAGCGGACGTGCTTGGCGGGTTTATGGCAATTATCATGATGCCCTTTACCTACTCCATCGCAAACGGGATCATGTTCGGAATGCTCTTCTGGATTATACTCAAAATCTGCACCGGAAAAATCAGAGACATTCATCCTATAATGTGGTGCTCCGGAGTCTTATTCGCCCTAAACATCGGCATAAAGATTCTTGGTAAATAACCCACCGCCGTCATCCGTCCTCTCGTCGCTGTGTTGCCTAAATATTAGGCCTTTTCAATCGGACGCATTTCAATGTAGCCGCGCCAACCCTCCGGGGACAGCTGCATTCTCGGTGCAAGCTCCGGCGCGTATTTATAGCCGTACACTTCGGGATTATATTTTTCTATCCCCGCCATCGCCGCGCCAATTGCCTCGCCAAACTCCTCCTCATTGTAGGGCTCACCTTGGAACACAAGCATTTTGCATGACGGCAGTTCTATGCTATCAAACCCATCCGGAATTGTGCCGCTGTAATCCGCTGCAACTTCAACGCCGTGAGCGTAAATTCCCGTGTTTGACGGACGCATATTGTCCGGCAGCCACAAGCCAACAGGCTCATAAAGAGCTTCTTTGATGTCGCAAAGCACATCCCACGCTTCGGACATATTATTCTTTCCGCAGCCAAACTCCTGAGCATAAGAAAAATAATCTTCTGCGCTTTTGCTCCGCTTCAAGATTAGCTTCCTTGCAGGACGCTCTAAAATTTGGGTGAATATCACCGTTGTTTGTTTTGACATAATCGTTCCCTCCGTTTTCGTTTTGTGGCGGTCAAGGATAAGGGTCGGCACGAACCATCCGTCCTCTTTCGCTTTGGCGTACTTTTTCGGCGGGATGCCAAAGCCCTTTGCGAAAGCGCGGGTGAAGCCCTCGTGACTGTCAAAAACAAAGTCGAGCGCGACGTCAAACACTCTTGCCTTGCCGCTGCGCAATGCTTTGGCAGAACCGTTAAGCCGCTCACGCCGGATATATTCAAACGCCGACAGGCCTGTTTCAGCTTTGAATATCCTTGCCGCGTGGAACTGCAAATAACCCGCCGCTTTTGCAAGGCTGCTTGATGTTATCGGTTCTTGCAGATGCTCTGTGATGTGCAATTTCATTTTTCGAACCGCCGCTGTATATTCGTTTTTGTGTTCCGACACTTTCCTCACCTCCCGAAGCTATTATAATCGAAAACGCCTTTGTTTTCTTGACTTCAAATGCGGAATAATACTAATCCGCGGTAAAAATATAAACTATTTTTACCGCCCCCGCAGAGCGGGGGATTGCGGCGAATGCCGCAAAGGATTAGTGTTACACTGATTCGCGGTCGCAAAGCGACCGGCGTGTCCATAGGGCGCGTCATTTAAAAGATAGAATCTTTTAAATGAGAATCAGTATAATTTAAGCCCCCCCTACATACTTCCTCATGAAAAAGACCGCCTCTCGGCGGCCTTTTTCATTACAAGGTCTCTTTCGTTACAGGGTCCTTCCGCATTTCGGGCAGAATTTCGTGCCCGGCTGAACTGTAGTTCCGCACTGCGGACAAAAGCTCCCCGCGTTTGAGACGGGCTCAGAACGCTGATAGTGATACGCAGAGTTTGAATTGCTGCCCTGAGTATACTGCTGCTGGCCGTATGGCTGCTGACCGTATGACTGCTGGTTGTATGCGCCGGGCTGCTGCCCGTAACTATTAGGCTGCGCGCCGTAGCCATAGCTGCGCCCATAGGGGTCCTGATAGCCGCCGCCGCCATAGCCGCCGGGAGCCGCGGGAGCTACGCCGTCCGGCCCGATATACTTTATGTCCTGGCTGAAGGCGAGAATGCACTCGAAGATCAGCGTCAGGAAGATAAGCCCGCAGGCAAAGCCGCCGCTCTTTCCGAAGGCCTTTGCCAGCTTGACATAAGCGATAATAAGGAACACGAAGCCCGCAAAGGGAATCCAGGTCAGGAAGAAATACCAGCCATTGCCCCAAGATATTTTGAACAGCACATAGTCGCGGTAAAAGGGGATAAGCGCCGCCCAGCCCTCTTCACCGGCCTTTTGAAAATACTTCCATCTCGCTATAACGGACAGCGCGTAAGCTCCCAGAGCAAGAAACCAGTAGGCCGCCAGAAAGCCGAAAAGCCCGGCCACCCCCGCCGCCTCATATCCGTAATCATACATAACAAATAACCCTCCTATAAATTAATTTTCCTCTTCTCAGTGCCGCCGGTGGCGGCTACTTCCCATTTTACACCATACTCCTATAAGTATACAAGCCCCAACGTTAAAATTTAACCAATACTTCGGTAGCGAGAGATTTTTTCGTCAGACGATACAAAAAACGCAGTGAATACCGACTGTATTCACGAGGCTTTTTGTGAAGTATGGCGGAAAAAGATCCGCTACCGCTCCTCGCGGAAATATGCCAACCCCAAACTCTCCGGGGGGTTGTTCTCGCGCTTCTTGCGGATTGACACCACAATCAAAACGATTATCGTGACGACATAGGGGAGCATCTTGAAAAGCTCCTGCGAGGAGCGCGTCAGCCCCGGAATATATAGATACATCCAGAAGAGCACCCCGAAGAGATAGGAGCCCCAAATCGCCTTCACCGGCTTCCACGTCGCGAAAATCACGAGCGCGACGGCAAGCCAGCCGAGCCGCTCAATTCCGCCGTCATTAGCCCAGGTTCCCTTGGTATAGTCCATGACATAGAACAGCCCGCCGAGACCCGAGACGCCCGCGCCGATACAGGTCGCCAGATACTTGTTCTTGGCAACGCTGATGCCCGCCGCGTCCGCCGTACCGGGGTTCTCGCCCACGCTGCGCAGATTTAAGCCCGCGCGGGTACGGTTTAAGAAGAAGCTCGCCACGATCGCGATGACAATCGCCAGATATACCAGAAAGCCATAGGAAAACAAAATGTTGCCGACAAAGCCGAGATTCTCGAGCCCCGTCGCCGCGCGGTAGCCGGAGCTTGTAACGGCAATTGAAATCTGCCCCACGCCTCCGGCCAGCTTATTTAGCGAGCCGCCGAGGAAATTCGCAACGCCCGAGCCGAAGATGGTCAGCGTAAGCCCCGTCACATTTTGATTCGCGCGCAGGGAAATCGTGAGAAAGCTGTAGATAAGCCCGCCGAGACCCGCCACGACGAAGGCGCAGACCAAGGAAATCAGCACCCCCATCACAGGCGAGGCTGCAGCGCCCGCGGCCGCCTCATAGAAAAACGCGCCCACAAGCCCCGCTATGCCGCCCAGATACATAATACCCGGGGTGCCGAGGTTAAGATTTCCGGATTTCTCCGTGAGCAGCTCGCCGATGGCGCCGAACAGAATAACCGTGCCGAAGGCCAAAGCCTCCTGAATAAGCTGAATCAGCTGAGTCATGCGGCGCTCACCTCCTTTTTCTCACGGCGCCTGAAAATCAGACGGTAGTTTATGAAAAACTCGCTGCCCAGAATGAAGAACAGAATAATCCCCGTGATAATGCTCGAGGCATAGTCGTTGAGGTTATACGCCGAGGCAATTTCCACCGCGCCCTTCTCGAGAAACACCAGCAGAAACGCGATGATAATCATCGTAAAGGTGTTGAATTTGGCAAGCCACGCGACGATAATCGCCGTAAAGCCCTGACCCCCGGCGGTGGACACCGAAATCGTGTGCGACGCGCCCGACACCGCGACAAAGCCCGCCACGCCGCAGATTGCGCCGGAGATTGCCATAGTCCGCAGATAAACCTTCTTCACGCTTATTCCGGCATAGCGCGCCGTGTTCTCCGAGCTTCCCACGACAGCAATCTCATAGCCCTGCTTGGTATATCGCATATACACATACATCGCAACCGCCAGCGTTAGGACGATTATCACGTTGAGGCCATAGGCCTGTCCGAAAACCGGCGGAAACCAACCCGCTTGAGTGTTCTGATTGATTACGCCGATGTTGCCGCTGCCCGCCGGATTCTCCCAAATCGAGACGCAAAAGCTGGTCAGCTGAATCGCGACATAGTTCATCATGAGGGTAAACAGCGTCTCGTTCGTGCCCCAGCGCGCCTTAAAAAACGCCGGAAAAAGCCCCCAGACCGCCCCCGCCGCAACGCTCGCGGCGAGCATGACGATAAAGAGCGCCAAGGGCGGCAGGCTGTTCCCGAAGTAAATCATACAGGCGGCGGTCACGATTCCGCCCACTTGAATCTGCCCCTCCGCGCCTATGTTCCAAAAGCGCATTTTAAAGGCCGGCGCAAGTCCGATTCCGATACACAGCAGCATCATAGCGTCGCGAATAGTGCTCCAGCTGCGCCTTGTTGTGCCGAAGGCGCCCTCGAACATCGAGACATATATTTTAATTGGATTGAGCTTGACTATCGCATAGATCACAAGCCCCGACACAAGCAGCGAGAGGAGCAGCGCGCAGGCGCGTATTCCCCAAGCCTTCGGGGTGCTTATTTGTGCGCGCTTTGAAATTCTCATCAGCGGCGCGCGCGTCTCTTTCTTTGGACTACTCACCTGCGCTCACCTCCATATGCGTCATGAGCAGTCCCAGCTGCTCCTTCGTGGCCGTCCTGCCGTCTAAGACGCCGGAGACCTGACCGTCGCAAATAACCATAATCCTGTCGCAGAGCTCGAGCAAAACGTCCAGATCCTCGCCCACATAGATAACGCAAACGCCCTTCATCTTCTGCTCGGTGAGCAGATTATAAATGGTATAAGAGGTGTTAATGTCAAGTCCGCGCACGGCATAGGCCGTCATGAGCACCGTCGGCTGCATGGCAATCTCGCGCCCGACTAAAACCTTCTGGACGTTTCCGCCGGAGAGGCGTCTAACCGGCAGACTCAGGCGAGGCGTTGCGACCTCAAGCTCGTCCACAACCTCCTCGGCAAGCTTTTTCGGGCGGCGTCTGTCGGTAATAAAGCTCTTTCCCCGCTTATAGCTACGAAGGAGCATATTGTCTGTGATATCCATATCGCCGACCAGCCCCATGCCCAGTCTGTCCTCCGGAACAAAGGAGAGCGCCACGCCGAGAGCGGCGATTTCAAGCGGGCTCTTTCCGACAAGCTCGTGAGCCTCGCCTTCCCTACTCGTAAAGAGAACGCTGGCTCCCGGCTGCGCGGGATCGAGTCCCGCGATAGCCTCGAGCAGCTCCTTCTGACCGCTTCCGGAGATGCCCGCGATGCCCAAAAGCTCCCCGCTGTAGGCTTCAAAGGAGACGTCCTTGAGCTTCATTACGCCGTCCTCTCCAAGCACTGAAAGAGAGCTCACCCGCAGCCGCTCCGTGCGCTGTGTCGGCTCCGGCCTGTCAATGTTGAGCGAAATGCTCCGCCCGACCATCATCTCCGTCAGCTTCTTCGGATCAGTCTCACGCGTGGCAACGTCGCCGATATATTTACCGCGCCGCAAAACGGCCACACGGTCAGAGACCGCCATGACCTCATTAAGCTTGTGCGTTATAATGACAACCGACTTGCCGTCTTCGCGCATACTGCGCAGCACCGCGAAGAGCTTGTCCGTCTCCTGCGGAGTAAGCACCGCCGTCGGCTCGTCCAATATGAGAATCTTCGCCCCGCGATAGAGCACCTTTACAATCTCAACCGTCTGCCGCTCGGAGACGGACATATCATAAATCTTCCGGTCGGGGTCAATCTCAAAGCCGTATTTTTGCGAGATATCCAGAATGTCCTGCCGAAGCCTCTTTGCGTCATAGCGCCCGCTGCCGCCCGTGCCGAGAACAATATTCTCGGCGGCGGTGAAGACGTCCACCAGCTTAAAGTGCTGGTGCACCATGCCGATTCCGAGAGAGAGCGCGTCGCGCGGCGAGCGTATAGTAACGGGCTGCCCATCCACAAAAATCTCGCCCTCGTCCGGAAAATAAAGCCCGGCAAGCATATTCATAAGCGTGGTTTTGCCGCTGCCGTTCTCCCCCAAAAGCGAGAGTATCTCGCCCCGCCTCAGCTCCAAACTAACCCGATTTACGGCCGTCACCGGCCCGAAGCTCTTGGAAACATTTTCTAAGCGCACCGCGCTCTTGTCCATAGACTCAAATCCCCAATCCTCGACTTTATTCTATCTGATATGCTACCCTATTTTGCAAGCATTGTCAACGCTGTTCCACCACTCGTCCATTAAAAAATGTGTCGCCTCCGGCGACTCCATCTATCTATTATCTATTATCTTTTATCTATTATCTGCGCGAAGCGCCGTGCCATATCCAGCGCCGCGTTGGCCGCCAGCAGCCGCACGCGCCCTCTTCCTACTGCGCGCTGCAGCCGCCGCACAAGCACGCCGTCTTCGGTCGCGAGAGCCACAAAAACCGTCCCAACGGGGTTTCTCCCGTCGCCCTCCGGCCCCGCAAGCCCCGTCGTCGAGAGGGCGAGCTCCGCGCCGAAGACCCGCCTTGCGCCTATGGCCATCTCTCTTGCGACCTCTTCGGAGACCGCGCCCTTCTCCTCAATAAGCTGCCGCGGCACGCCCAAAATCGCCGTCTTGCTCTCATTTGAATAGGTAACCGCGCCGCCCAAAAAGACGGCGGAGGCGCCGCTTATATCCGTCATCCGCTTGGCAATCAGCCCCCCTGTGCAGCTCTCTGCCGTGCAGAGGGTCATTTTTTTCTCCAGTAAAAGGTCAAAAACCGCCTTCTCTAAGCTCGGCACATCCATGCCATAGACCACGTCGCCCAAAATCTCGCGCACCTGCCTGGTAACGGGCTCCAGCAGCTCCTCCGCCTCGGCAACGCTTCCTGCCTTCGCGGTGACGCGCAGCATGACCTCGCCCTCCTTGGCATACGGCGCTAGAGTGGGATTAGATAAACTGTTCATCAGCTCGCGCAGCTTCGCCTCGATCGCGCTCTCGCCGACGCCTACAATGTGCAGCGTGTGCGAGAAGATGGTCTCGTCCGAGAGCCGCCTCAGATAGGGCAGGGCACAGGACTTGAACATGGCGTTGCACTCGCGCGGCGGGCCGGGTAGCATGAGCACGTGCACCCCGCCCTCCTCGAAGGCGCAGCCGGGCGCGGTGCCCCACTCGTTGTGAAAAATCTCGCAGCCCTCGGGCAAAAACGCCTGCTGGAGATTGTTCTCTGTCATCTCGCCCGCGCCTATCACCTCGCGGAAATATCTGCGCATACTCTCTGCAAGCTCCTCGTGAAATATAAGCCTTCTGCCGAAGGAGCTTGCCAAGGTCTGCTTTGTTAGGTCGTCACAGGTCGGGCCCAGCCCGCCGGTTGTTATTATAATGTCGGCGCGTCCTCGCGCCAGCAGAACCGCCGCCGCCAGTCTCTCGGGGTTATCCCCGACAACGGTGTGGTAATAGACATTTATGCCCAGCTCAGACAGATATCGCGAAACGTCCGCCGCATCGGTGTTTATGGTGCTCCCGAGCAGAAGCTCCGTCCCGACGGAAATAATCTCCGCGCAATAATGCTTTCCCAAATCCCCGGCCTCCTTAAATATCCAGCCGTACCCGCTCAACGCCCTCCAGAGCCTGCTTCACCAGCGCATCAACGTCCAGCGCGCTCTCCGCCGCAATAACGTCCTCAAGGCGCGGGCGCGTCTTCGGGTGCCGCGGGGTAAAGACCGTGCAGCAGTCCTCATAGGGCAAAATCGAGGTCTCAAAGGTGCCGATTTTTCTGGCATATTCAATGATGTCCTGCTTGTCCAGCCCAATCAGCGGGCGCAGCACCGGCAGGGACACAACCTCCCCCGTGCAGCGCAGAGCCTCCATCGTCTGACTTGCGACCTGCCCGAGATTTTCTCCGGTGACGAGCGCCTTGCAGCCGTTAGAGTCCGCGATGCTCTCGGCTATGCGCATCATGAGCCGCCGCATGATGACCGTGAAGAACTCCTCTGGACACTTTTTTCTTATGGCTTCCTGGATTTTCGTAAAGGGCACTAATTCCACCGTCAGCCGCCCGCACCAAGGCGTGAGCAGCTTTGCCAGCGAGAGCACCTTTTCCTTAGCCAGCTGCGAGGTATAGGGGAAGGAGAAAAAATGCACCGGAATGAGCTGCACCCCACGCCGCGCGATGAGATAGCTCGAAACCGGGCTGTCAATCCCGCCGGAGAGCAGCGTCACCGCCCTGCCGTTCACGCCGACCGGCAGCCCCCCCGCTCCGGCAATCGGGTTGCCGTGGACGTAAGCCGCCCTCTCGCGCACCTCGATGCAGACCGTCAGCTCCGGATTGTGCACGTCGACCCTCGTGTCGGGAAAGGCGTCGGCCAAGAGGCCGCCCACATACTGCGAAAGCTCAATGCTCGTCATGGGAAAGCGCTTGTCGGCGCGTTTTGTCTCTACCTTAAAGCTACCTGCAGCCCCTAAATCAGCCCCTAAATACCCTCTGGCGGCACCGAAAATCGCATCCGGATCCTTCTCACAGGCACGAGCCCGCGACAGCGCAGCTACACCGAAAACCTTCTTTAGAGCCTCGATTACCTCGTTTAGATCAATATTCGGAACCTTTGGCTCAACATAGACGGTAGACTGCATAGTGTATATCTCAAATTCACCGAATGCCCTCAGCCTCCGGCGCACATTTGCCACTAATTTGTCCTCAAAACTGCGCCTATTGCCGCCTTTTAGAACTATTTCGCCCTGTTTTAGTAAAATAATGTCGTTCATGTTGTCCTTTGTATATCCATTTTTAGTGAATAATTATTCATCCTCATTCCCGTCCCTAAAGTCATAGGTGCGGTATTGAATCGCCTCGGCAAGGTGGTGCGGAGCAATCCTTTCCGCCCCCTCAAGGTCGGCGATAGTGCGCGCGACGCGCAGTATCCTGTCGTGACTGCGCGCGGTTAAGCCCATGCGCTCAAAGGCCTGCTTTAGAAGGGCTTCGCCCGCCTCATCCAGCTCGCAAAAGCTTCGCATCTGAGCCTGAGACATCTGCGAATTGCAGCTCAATCCGCCGCCGAGACGCGCTCGCTGCCGCTGCCTTGCGGCATTGACGCGGACTCTGATGTCCGCGCTGGGCTCGGCCGGTCTCTTCGCGCGAAGCTCGTCAAATTCCAGAGCCGAGACCTCGACCATGATGTCTATCCTGTCGAGCAGGGGGCCGGAAATCTTCGCGTGATACTTCTCAATGTCTCGCGGGCTGCAGCGGCAGCGCCCGGAGACGTGCCCAAACCACCCGCATTTACAGGGGTTCATGGCGCAGACCAGCATGAAGCTCGCCGGATATGTAACCGTCCCGGCGGAGCGGGAAATCGTGACCTCCCCGTCCTCGAGCGGCTGGCGCATCACCTCAATCACATCGCGGTGAAACTCCGGCAGCTCGTCCAAGAAGAGCACCCCGTTGTGCGCGAGTGAGATTTCCCCCGGCTGAAGCTGCGAGCCGCCCGCCATAGCCGAGCCCGTCACGGTGTGGTGCGGCGCGCGGAAGGGGCGCGTCGAGACGAGCGGTCTCTCACTGCTCGTCAGCCCCATAACCGAGTGAATCTCAGTGGTTTCAAGGATTTCCTCGCGGCTCATATCCGTCAAAATCGTCGGGAGCCGCTTTGCAAGCATGGATTTTCCCGCGCCGGGCGGGCCAACAAGGAGTATATTATGGGAGCCGGCGGCGGCAATTTCCAAGGCGCGTTTTATGTTCTCCTGCGCCTTAATCTCCGAAAAATCGCCGAGATAGCTCTGAGAAAAGGTTTCAATCGCGGGAGGGACTACGGGTTTTATAAGTTCTTGTCCCGAGAGATGCCGCAGCAGCGAGGGGATATTGTCGACCGGATAGACCTCTAAACCCTCCGCAAACGACGCCTCCAAGGCGTTGCCGGAGGGTACATAGAGGTGTTTTACGCCCTCTCTCTGCGCCGCCAGAGCCATTGGCAGCGCGCCGCGCACGGCGCGAACCTCGCCGGTCAGACCCATTTCTCCGATAAAGGCGCTCTCCTCGCCCGGCTGCTTAATCTCGCCGGAGGCGGCGAGAATCGCCAGCAGAATCGGCAGATCATAGGTCGTGCCGCCCTTCTTCGTATCCGCCGGGGCAAGATTTATCGTGAGCCGCGAGACCGGAAAGGGCAGGGAGTTATTCTTAATCGCGGCGCGGACGCGGTCGCGCGCCTCACGCACGGCGGCGTCCGGCAGACCCACCAGCTCGAAGGCGGGCAGCCCGGAGCTGAGGAAGCACTCCACCGAGACGCCATATCCCCCAATCCCGCGTATTCCCATTGAACGAACCTTTGAAACCAACTTACAATTCCTTTCTATCTATCGTCGCGAAATGCCTTCCTATTCTATATCGGTTATGCTAATATGCAGCTCTTCGAGCTGGCGGGGCGAGACCTCGCCGGGGGCGTCCATCATGAGGTCCTTTGCATTTTTATTCATCGGAAAGGCGATAACCTCCCTTATGCTCTCCTCCCCCGTCAGCAGCATAACCATCCGATCAACTCCGGGCGCAATGCCCGCGTGCGGCGGCGCGCCATAGGTAAAGGCGCTGTACATCGCGGGAAACTTCGCCTTGACCTCGGCCTCGCCCAGCCCGACCAGCTCGAAGGCCTTGACCATCGTGTCCGGGTCGTGATTTCTAACCGCGCCGCTCGAGAGCTCCACGCCGTTGCAGACCAAATCGTACTGATCCGCCGTAATCGTCAGCGGGTCAAGCTCCCCGCGCTCGACTCGCAAGAGAGTCTCGAGCCCGCCCTTGGGCATCGAAAAAGGGTTGTGGCAAAACTCCAGCTTGCCGCTCTCCTCGCCGATTTCATACATCGGAAAGTCCACAATCCAGCAAAATTCATATTTTTCGCGGTCGATTAACCCCTCAAGCCTCTCGCCTAGCAGCTTGCGCAGAACCCCGGCGGTTCGGAGCGCGGTCAGCTCTTTCCCGGCGGCAAGCCCGACAAAGCAGCCGGGCTTTAAGTCCAGCGCGGCTATCGCCTCATCCTTCAAATCGGCAAAGAATTTCGACACGCCGCCGACTAAGGAGCCGCCCTCGTCAAGGCGGAACCAGAATGTTTTCTCGCCGGTCTGCACCTCGGCGTCCGCGACGATTTTGTCTATAAATTTGCGTGTTTGGGTGAAATTCGGCACGACAACGGCCTTGACGGCCTTATCGCGGAAGGGCTCAAAGCCGCACTTTCCGGCGACCTCGGTGAAGTCGCGTAGCGTTAGCGGATTTCTCAAATCCGGCTTGTCGGAGCCATATTTCTCCATCGCCTCGGCGAAGGGGATGCGCGCAAAGGGCGCGGATGACGCGGTGCTGTAGGTTCCGAATTCGGAGAAAATCGGCGGAAAAACCGCCTCAATCACGGCGAAAACATCGTCCTGAGTGGCGAAGGCCATCTCCATATCCAACTGATAAAACTCGCCTGGAGAGCGGTCGGCGCGGGCGTCCTCGTCGCGGAAGCAGGGGGCGATTTGAAAGTATTTGTCGAAACCCGCAGTCATGAGCAGCTGCTTGAATTGCTGGGGCGCCTGAGGCAGGGCGTAGAAGTGCCCGGGGTGGTTGCGGGCGGGTACGAGATAGTCCCGTGCGCCCTCCGGCGAGGACGCCGTCAAAATCGGCGTGTTTATCTCCAAAAACCCCTCGGCCTCCATCGCGCGGCGCAGAGCGGAGACGACGCGGGCTCTCAAAATGATGTTGCCCTTGACCTCCGGATTGCGCAGATCGAGATAGCGGTAGCGCAGACGCGCCGCCTCGTCGGCCTCGCGGCTGTGGTTAATCTGAAAGGGCAGCTCCGCATGGCGGTTGCGCCCCAGCACCACGACCGACTCCGGCACGATTTCAATCTCGCCGGTGGGCATTTCGGGGTTCTTGGACGAGCGCTCGCGCACCGTGCCTGTTATCTGAACCGTCGACTCGCGGACAATCTCCCTAAAAAGCGAAACCCACTCCTCCGTGTCGGCGACGACCTGAGTCGTGCCGTAGAAATCGCGCACGACGGCGAAAGTCAGGCTCGCGGAGACCTCGCGCGTGTTCTCGAGAAAGCCGGCTATTGTAACTGTTTTTCCCGCGTCGGGCAGGCGAAGCTCCCCGCAGGTATGGGTTCTGGACTGTGTCATGGTTTCTGTTTACCTCTTATTTGTAATGAATACTTTTATATCCGCTATCCGCCTATCGGCGCAACAGCCATCTGCGCCGTCTTATACTCCGCCAACATCTCGGCGGCCTTTTCAACAGACAGTGTTTTCTGCTTCCCTGTTTTCATATCCTTGAGCGAGATTACATTTTTCTCAATCTCGTCCTCGCCGATAATGGCGGCGAAGGGGAACCCCAGCTTGTCGGCGTAACTCATCTTTGCCTTGAATTTTTTCTTCTCGCTGTAGAGCTGCGCTCTAATCCCACGGCTTCGCAGGGCGGTTGCAACGGACGCAGCATAGCGCAAATCCTCCGTCATCGGTATGACCAGCACGTCCGCCGGGGCGGTGTCGAGCGCGGGATTTAGCAGCCCCTGCTCGTCGAGCACATAGAACAGCCGCGTCAGCCCGATTGAGATGCCGACACCCGGCAGCTTCTTATCGGTATAGTACCCCGCGAGATCGTCATACCGTCCGCCGGAACAGACGGAGCCGATCTCGGGGTAGTCGGTCAAAATGGTCTCGTACACCGTGCCGGTGTAGTAGTCAAGCCCTCGCGCGATGGTGAGGTCAACGTCAAAATTCGTTGTCGGCACGCCGAAGCTCGGCAGATACTCCGTCACGGTTTTAAGCTCGTCGAGTCCGGTGTCGAATGTCTCATTTTTTCCGCGATATTTATTTAACGCGGCGAGCTTCTCCGCAACAGTGCCGTCGGAAGCGATAAACTTCAGTATTTCCCGCGATGTTTCCTCGGACAAGCCCAGCTCGAGCAGAGCCTCCAGACACTTCTCCGCGCCTATCTTATCCAGCTTGTCGACTATGCGCAGAACGTCGGCGACATTTTCCGCAATTCCCAAAATCCCAAAAAAGCCGGAGAGGATTTTTCGGTTGTTGACCCGAATCTTAAAGCGCTTAAGCCCCAGAGCGCGGAAGGTGTTGCAGATTATGGCGGGAATCTCCGCCTCGTTCATGACGTCGAGAGCCCCGTCGCCGATTATATCTATGTCCGCCTGATAGAACTCGCGAAAACGCCCGCGCTGCGCCCGCTCCCCCCTGTACACCTTGCCGATCTGGCAGCGGCGAAAGGGAAAGCTGAGAGACGAGTAGTGCGCGGCAACGTATTTTGCCAGCGGAACGGTGAGGTCAAAGCGCAGGGCAAGATCATGCTCGCCCTTATTGAACCTGTAAATCTGCTTCTCGGTCTCGCCGCCTGCCTTGGCAAGGAGCACCTCGGCGGACTCGATAATGGGCGTGTCGAGCTTGGCGAAGCCATAGAGCCGGAAGCTGCTCTCAATGAGTGCGCGGACGCGCTCAAACTGCGCCTGCTTGCCCGGCAGCAGTTCCATGAAGCCTGATAAGGTGCGTGGTGTAGTTCTTTCCATCGGCAAGTAATCTCCTAAAAAACAAAAGCCTCCCCCGTGTGAGGGCAGATAAAAGATAATAGATAATAATCCTCAAAACAAAGCCCTCCCCCGTATCGGGGTACAGAACAGGGCAGATAAAAGATAATAGATAATAGATAAAACAAACCGCCTTCCCCGTATGGGGAACGGGGAAGGCGTGTTTTTACTATATAGCGCCCAACTAATTTTTCGGATTTACGATATCGCGCCAGCCGAAGTCTCCCCGGCGCAGACCCTGCACGAGCACCTCTGCCGTGGCTACGTTTGAAGCGAAGGGGATGTTATAGGCGTCGCAGGCTCGGGCAATGGCGACGACCTCCTTGCCGCTGTCCGCGCTGCCCGGGTCCCAGAAGAAGAGGACGAGGTCGATTTCGTTATATGAAATCCGCGCGTTAATCTGCTGGGTGCCGCCCTGCGGCCCGCTCAAATAGAGCGTTATCGGCAGTCCCGTCGCCTCCGAGACCATTTTCCCCGTCGTGGCGGTTGCGCAGATTGAGTGTTCAGAGAGAACACCGCAGTAAGCGATGCAAAATTGCACCATAAGTTCCTTTTTGTTGTCATGAGCCATAAGAGCAATATTCACGGTTTGCCCTCCTTTTTCACAGCGATAAAAAATGCCTCGAGAGAAGTATACAGTATAATCTGAAAAATATCAATAACCGTCTTCAAAAAACCACGCAGAAAATAACCTCGTAGAGTTTCGCGACAAGTTACCTAAGTAGACCGTTTTCGGTTTCGATCGCGGTCTGGCTGTTCTGGAAGCTGAAATAATAATCCAGAATGTCCCGCGCGATTGAGCCGACGGCGGCGCCGGAGCCGCCCTTTTCAATCGCAATCGCGATGGCGATCTGCGGATTGTCATAGGGGGCATAGCAGATGAAGATACCGTTGTCCGTGATGCCCTTGCCCAGCTGCGCCGTGCCGGTTTTTCCGGCGGCCTTTATCTCCATATCGCCCAGAGCCTCATAGGCTGTGTTGCCCTCATTGTTCGCGGCGTCAAACATTCCCTGCTGTATGGCCTCGTAAAACTCGGCGTCCATATTAACATAATCGGCAAGGATGTTTTCCCGCTCGAAAAAGCTCTCGGAATAGTCATAGCTCCGAACGCTCTTGAGAATCGAAGCCTCATAGCGTCTGCCGTTATCCGCCAGGGCAGCGGTATAGAGCGCCATTTGGAGCGGGGTGAAGAGATTTAGGCTCTGACCGATTGCCGCCGCCATATCGTCGCCCTTGTACCAGGGTCTGTCCTCGGCCTCTTTCATAAACTCCGGCGTGGCAGCACGGCCCTGGCTCTCGTCCAGCTCGATTCCCGTCGGCTCGCCAAGGCCAAAGCGCCCGGCAAAGTTGCTTATGATGTCGATTCCCATGAAATCGCCCAGGGTATAGAAAAAGTAGTTACAGGAGACCTCTATCGCCTGAGTGACATTTACGTCGCCATGGCTGCCGGGATAAATCCAGCACTTCGGCATCTCGCCGCCGGCCTCCTCATACTTGGTATAGACGCCCTCGTCATGTATCGTCGTCGTCGTCGTGATCCTATTGTTGTCGAGCGCCGCGAGCGCCACCAGCGGCTTGAAGGTCGAGCCGGGGGCATAAGCGCCCATGAGCGCGCGGTTAAAGAGCGGATCGTTCGGGGCGTCTTGAACCTCCCCGTAATCGTCCAAAATTGTCGACACGTCGAAGGTGGGGTAGCTGGCTATTGCCAGAGGCTCGCCGCTGCCGACTTCAACTACCGCGACGCCGCCGCCGGTTATAATGTCTTTTATCTCCCTCTCATATCCGGGTATGCCCTCATACTGCTCGTTGTTCTCCTTTCGCGCCGCGTTCTCGGTCTCGATGAAAGATTTAAGAGCGCTTTCGGCGACCTCCTGCAGGGCAATGTCCAGCGTCAGCGCAACATTGCTGCCCGGCTCAACATTCTTCATATACTCGGTGGAGATAACGGTGCCGCCCTTGGTAGAGACCACCTTTGCCTCGCCGTCCGTCCCGTGGAGATACTCTTCAAATGCGCTCTCGACGCCCGCGCGCCCGACAAGTGCGTTCGCGGAATAACCGGCGGCCTCATAAATATCGGCGTTGCTGTCCTCAATCATGCCGATATAGCCCAAAACATGGGCTGCGGCGCTGGTGTTATACTCGCGCACAAAAGAGCTGACGACGTTGAAGCCGGGAACGCCCGTCTCCATCAGGCGGGTTATGAGGTCAATCGATACGTCCTCCGCGAAGATATAGTCCGCGCCAAGGTTATAGCGGTTGTTTATCTCATAGCGGATGCCGGAAATTGTCCGCATCTCGGCGGAGGTATAGGCGGGGTCAATTTTATAGCGGTCGCGAAAGTAAGCCATAAGCTCAACTGCACTCGTCGCGGCGGAAAGCTCATTGCGCTGAAAGTAGGCGTCCAGACGAGTGCGCTGAACGTCCGTCATGTCGCTCAAATACTCAAAGGGGGCATTTGACGTTATCGGAAGCTCGTCTGTATAGCTGTCCCCGGCGTCCTCGACGGTATTGGCAAGCAGCAGTATAACGGAGTTTGCCGCGGCGTCGCCGTTTTCAAAAAGCTCATCAATATTGAATGTGATGTTGTTACAGGTGCGGTTCGTGACAAGCACCCTGCCATAACGGTCAAGGATGTTTCCGCGCGCGGCCGCGATGGTTACCGTTGAGATTATGCTGTTTTCGGTTTGGGCAGCGTAAGCCGCGCCCTCAACTATCTGTATGCGATAGAGGGCTGTGAGCACCGCCGACGTCAGCGCGAGCAGCAATATAGTGAGTGTTAAAATGCGCGAGGGTTTTATTATTCTGTCCATAAATTATACCTTTTTGCGGGATGCTGCGGTTATTTCGACAGGTCGAGCTTTGAGACGGCTCTTATGGGATAGAAGAATACGAAGATAAAGGGCAGGGAAAGGGCTGTTTGCAATCCGGCGGTAATAAAGAGCGGCGCCGGGGCGGCGTCATAGAACACAAGATAGGGAAACAGCTGGCAAAAGGCCGTGAGTGCAAGGGCAACAAGCCCGATTACGAAAAACGAAAACACCCTCCGGCTTATGAAAAACATGGGCAGAGCTCCCGAGAGAAAACCAAACACCGGAAAGAGCACCGTCATGAGAACCGCGTCGCGCTCTAGGTTCATGTCCGTGAAAATCCCCGTCAGCAGCCCGAAAAGCGCGCCCCAGACCCCTCCGGAAAAGAAGCCGACGACGCAGGGGAAAAGCGGCAGAACCATCGCCTTCACGCCGTAAATCGGGATTCTGGCGAGAATAATATTCTGGAGGAAAAAAGCCGCGACGAGCAGCAGCAGATATACCGTGGCGCGGCGGATTTTTTCCAGATTTATTAGGTCAAAAATCACCCGACCACCTCGAATTCCTTGATTACAAAGACCAGCGTCAGCTCGTCCGGGTCTGCGGCAGGCTCAACGGTGGCAAACTCTATCTGTCCGCCCGCCTCGCTGTGGACGGCGGTAACCGTTCCGATCACGAGATTCTGCGGAAACGCCCCGCCGCGCCCGCTCGTGAGAATAATGTCGTTTACAAAAATCTGCGCGTCGGAGGCAAGATAAGTCAGCTTTGTCAGACCCTCGCGCATGAGCGCAAAGTCGCCGACTATCATCGCGGCGGTTCCGCCCTCGCCTACGAGCACGCCTACAGACATATCGGTGTCGATAACGGAGCGCACGACCGACCAGCCGTTTCCGGTCTCTATCACCTGACCGACGAGGTTATAGCTGCTGTCCACAACGCAGTCGCCGATTTCTATTCCGCTCTCCTGCCCGCGGTCTAGCGTGAGAGTGGTGTTCCAGTTTGAGACGCCGCGGTCAACGACCTTGGCGTCCTCAAAAACAAAGTCGCTGTAGTTACTTCTCAGACCGAGAAGCTCCCTGTAGTGCTCGTTTTCGACCATAGCCTCCTTTGCGCCGCGCAGCTCGTTTTCCAGCTCCGTAACACGGGCAGTCAGGGCCTCGTTTTCGGCGGCAATCTCGTCAAAGCGATACATATAGGCATAGATCCCCTCCAGCCAGCCGACAACGCCCGTCGCGGCGATCTTTGCCGGTTCGGAAATCGCCTGAGAGACGTCTCTCGCCGCGCTCGCGCCGCCGCTTCTTATGGATAGTCCGGAGAGCAGCGCCGCCAGCAGTACTACTATCAGGAGGCGAAGACCATATTTTTTTGTGTAATTCCAAAACGCTCTCACAGAAGTCTCACTCCCAATTCCTCCAGCATTCGCGCGAGCCGACACAGCGGCAGCCCGACTACGTTGAAATAGTCGCCCTCAATGCGCTCGACAAGCAGCGCGCCCAGTCCCTGAGCGCCATAGGCGCCCGCCTTGCCGAAGCTCTCGCCGCTTTGAACATAGGCCGCTATCTCGCGGTCAGAAAGCTCCCTAAAGCGCACGAGCGTACACTCAAAGCTCGTGATTTCCCTCTCGCCGCGCAAAACCGTAACGCCGGTAAAGACCCGATGCTCTCTGCCCGACAGCGCCTTGAGCATGGCACAGGCGTCAAGCTCGTCGCGGGGCTTTCCCAAAATCTCGCCGTCCAGATATACTATCGTGTCCGCCGCAATTATCACGGCGTCGCCCGGGAGAGCTCCCGCGACGCTTCGCGCCTTCCCGCGCGAGAGCTCGCAAACGGTCTCCTCCGGGGATGCGTCGGGAGAGAAGCTCTCCTCATAACACGGGTGAATTATTTCAAAATCATGCAGTCCCACATTCTCCAGAAGCTGCCGCCTTCTGGGCGAGGCCGACGCGAGAATTATTTTCAAAGCTTATCCTCCAAGTGTGAGGCTAATATCGGCACCGCGTTACGCCGTTCGGTACATATTTCGAGCGTCCCATATAAGTCTCTGCCACGCGGACGCACTCGGCGGGGCTCTCCGTCGTAAACATCAGCCGCAAACCCCAGAGACCGGCGGCGCGAAGGGCGGTAAGCCTGTCCGCGAGAAAAATCTTCCGGTCGCCGAAAAGCGCCGTGCGCCCGCCGGGAAGCGACCTCACGGGGAAGGGTCTGCCCATGCCGTCAACAAGCTCCGCCTGAACTCGGGAAGAGGCTACCCCGATTATATCATAGTCGCTGACGCCGAGAGGCGGTCTGCCATAGGCGATTATCTCCGTGTTGAGGGGCTTTGCCATCTCGTCCAGCTCGCGCAGACTCAGCCTGACGGAGCCGGTCGCCGATTCGAAGCCAAGCTGAGTCAGCAGCTGCAGCGTGCCGGAATTTCGCGCGCCCAGCCCGAAGTTTCCGCGCACCATAAGTCCCGCGCGGCGAACCGCGCCCAAGGCGGCGAGACTGTCAATCAAAGCCGCTTCAACTCCAAGCTCCGCCGCAGCCTTGAGACGCTCTAAGAGGGGCAGCTGTTCCTCTATCGAATAGACGCGGGGTAAAACCGCCGTCAAACGCGCGCCGCTCTCCAAAAAGGGCGCGAGAGACTCCGGCGCGTCCGAAAGAATCTCGAGCGGGATGTATAAATGGTCGGCTTTCAGCTGCGCAAGCTCGTTCGTGAGCTGCTCCGGCCTTGTAACCTCAAAGATAAATTGCCCTGTGTTCTGAGGTAAAATCGAGCTCGGTTTACTCGGCGCCATGCCCGTCCTCGGCGCGGGAATAACGCGCCGCTGCTTCGTCAGCTCCTCCAAGAGGACGTCCTTCACCCGCAGCAAGGTAGCCTCCGGCAGGAAGAGCCCCTCGTCCAAAACGGACTCCAGCTCCTTGCAGATATAAAAGGTACCGCCGGTTTTGTAAAAGCAGTCATACAGTCCCTTTTGCGACAGCACGTTATCCTTGCCGCGGAAGGGAGTCGGGCCGTCGCGCACGACCTTGTTGCCGTCCTCATCCTCGACGGCAAAGTGCGATTTTTCCCCGTTCTTTATGAGTGCAAAGAACTTGACCGGAACCCTTCGCGTCTCCCCGGCGGCATAGCTCCGACGGGTCTGCGCAAGCAGCCGCTTAAGGTCTAATTCGTTCTCCAACGGAGACCCGGCAAAGGGCTCGGAAAAATCCTCCGTGAAGCCGCCGGGTGAAAAGGCCGCCTCAAGCTCCGCCAGACTCTCCGGCGCGGGGGGAACGCCGCTTCTTATCGCCTCGGAATAGACCTGCGTCGCAAGAGCGGTATATTCCGGGCTGCTCAAAAGCCCCTCCAGCCTTACGCAGGAGAGCCCCAGCTCTTGAAGCTCCCGGAGCTGTCCCCCGCGGCAGAGATCCTTTAGGCTCATGGGATAGTCCGCCGCGCCGGCCGCAAGAGAAAACTTCTCGCGGCAGATTTGGTTGCAGGCGTCCGTTCTGTCCGCGCCCGGCGCCGCCAGGTCCAGAGCGCACTGTCCCCGGCGGCAAAAGCAAAGCCGCCCGTGCGCCTGAACTCCAAGCTCAAGCTCGGCGCGCTGCGCAATTAGCTTTATCTCCTCTAGCCGTGTTTCCGGCGCGAGAAAAACCCTTTTAAAGCCCAAGGCCTGCGCCACCGTAACGGCGTCCGGCTTGTCCGCGCCGAAGGCCTCGCTCGCGAAGAGCGGCATGTCGGGCAGAATTGACTTCAAGGCGCGCAGCAGCCCAAGATCGTTTAGTATTATCGCGTCCGCTCCTAGCCGAGCCGCGCGATGAGCCTTTTCAATTTCAGCAGTCAGAGCCTCATTGGAAAATTCGCCGGAGAGCTCGGCATAGACCTTACAGCCCCGGACACGACAATAGCGGACGGCGGAAGAAAATTCCTCGTCCGTAAAGCCCGGCGCACCGCGGCGCTCTTTGAGCTTGCCCGGGCGCAAATATATCGAATCCGCTCCGCTGCGCACAGCGGCGACGACAGCCTCGGGGCTTGCCGCCGGGGATAAAAGCTCTAACATGATTATAGAAAACGCTAAAGCGCCGGGGCGCTCTCGCCCTCCGGATTAGTTCTTTTTCGGGGCGCGGGTTTCTTCTTCTGCGTCTCCTTCATCCAGCGGTCGGCAAAGTCCAGCGCCGCCATTGAAGCGCAGTCCACAACGGAAGCGCCCGTATCGCGCTTGATTTCAAGAATCTTAGCCGTGACGAGACCGGCAAGCCCCCTGACATAATCGGGCTCGTCGTCGGTACGGATTTTGTAGCTTGTTCCGGCTATGTCAATGGAAACCGAATTCATACATTGCCCTCCCCTTTAGTTTTGAGAAAGCTCTGAAAAAATCTATCGCTCCCGCATTAACAGGATTTATTCAGAGCCGCCCTATTTTTTTCATGTCATAGAACGTAAAACAAAATCGAGAAAAAGTGCAGCGCGCTCCCTGCCAAGACAAACAGATGCCAAACGGAGTGGAAATATTTTCTCTTTGCACCCAGCCCGTAAAGGATAGCTCCGAGCGTATATGCCAAGCCGCCCGCCAGAAGCAGAACAAGCCCGGGCGCGGCGAGATTTTCCATCAGAGGACGCACCGCAAAAACTATGCACCAGCCCATCGCAAGATAGCAGAGCATTGAGACAAGCTTGAATTTTTCAAGGTCTATCGCGTTTAGAACGATTCCGACTATAGCCGCCGCCCAAATCACCGCGAAGAGCGGCCAGCCCACCGGCGTTTCCCGCAGAGTCACCAAGGTATAAGGTGTGTAGGTTCCGGCGATCAAAAGGAAAATTCCGCAGTGATCCAGCACACGGAAAACTCGCTTAGCCGAGCCTGTCACGAGCGCGTGGTAAAGGCAGCTCATTGTGTAAAGCATAATCAAGGTTACGCCGTAAACCGAGCCGCTGAACGCCGCCCAGGGGTCTCCGCTTCGCAGTGACGCTATTATACACAGTACGAGAGCGGCCACCGCTAAAAGCGCGCCCACGCCATGAGAAATTGAGTTGCCCAGCTCCTCACCGAGAGTATAGTCCGGTATTTTCAGTAGTTTACGTTCTGGCATTTTCCCTCCAAAGGGCGAGCGCAATAAGCCGCATTACTATTTTTTCGGGAAATACGCCACGCCCACGGAGCCGGGACCGACGTGTGCGCCCACAGTGGCGCCCAAGCGGGCGTCAATAATCTCACAGCCGTTCATAAAAGGAGCAAGCGTCTCCTTCCACTCCGCCATTTTTTCAGGGACGGCGCCGTGTGCAAAGACAACATAGTGCTCCGGGTCCGGCGGCGACTGGGCTATGGCGCGGTAGATATATTCAAAGGCGGCCTTTTTTCCCCGGCGCATAGCCAGAGGACCGGGGCGGCCGTCCACCGTTGAGAGAATCGGTCTCACGCCGACAACATTTCCGACAAAGGCCGAAAGCGTAGAAAGCCGTCCGCCCATTTTAAGATACTTGAGATCCTCAACGTCGGCGTAAAACTTAAAGCTCGACTTCATCTCTTCCAGCTGCTCGGCAATCTCGTGCGCGCTTAATCCCTTATCGCGCAGGCGCACGGTCTCCTCCAAAAGCAGCCGCAGGGCAAGCGTCGTCGTCCGCGAGTCTACCAAATGGATTTTCCCCGGAAAAGCCTCCGCCGCGATACAAGCGGACTGATAGGTGCCGCTCATAGCGCTGGAAATAAAGATTCCGAAAATCTCGTCGCCCTCGGCGATATATTTCTCAAACACCTGAGCAAAATCGTCCGGAGAGGGCTGAGACGTCGTCGGAAGCGACTTCGCCAGAGAAAGCTTATCGAAAAATTCGTCCGGTGTGAGATCAACGCCGTCCGTGTAAGGCTGCTCACCAAAATAAATCGTGAGCGGAAGAATGTGCACGCCAAGCTCTTTTGCCCGATCGCGGGGCATATCGGCGGTGCTGTCGGATATTATTTTTACCATTGTATCCTCTTTCGAGCGTTGCAGCCGTTTTATCTTTTTAATGTATCACATTTTGCGCCGTTCGTCAAACCGTCAAGCCGTTTGTTTTCTGTTTGTTTCTATTTGTTAAGAAACCGCCGCTTGATAAACTTGCCTAGGATGATTACGGCAACAAGACCCAGAACGCAAATCGCGATTATCGAATATGTGTCAAAGTAGTGCGCAACTCTCTCCCAGGCGCTTCCGGCGGCGCGGCCGAGAAAGACCAGAGCCGTGTTCCAAATAATCGTTCCGGCGGCGGTGAGCGGGAAAAAAATTCCCGGCTCCATCTTCGCACTGCCCGCCGGAATCGAGATTAGGCTGCGCACGATAGGCACGAAGCGGCAGAAGAAAACAGCCCTCGTCCCGCGCCGCTCAAACCAGTGCATGGCGCGGGTAACGTCGCCGCTGCGCAGATGCAGCAGCCGTCCTAAGCGGCTGTCAAAGAGCTTTTTCAGCCGCTCCTCCGAGAGGAACCTGCCCAGCAGATATAAAGCCGCCGCACCCACAAGGCTGCCCGCCGTCGCCGCTAATATGGCAAGCCAGGCGTTCATTGTTGTATAGCTCGTGGCAAAGCCGCTGAAAGTAAGTATTAATTCAGAGGGTATCGGCGGAAAGATATTCTCCAGCGTTATTAGGGAAAAAACGCCCAAGTAGCCGTATTGATTTATAAACTCTATAATAAAATCGTGCATTAGGAGTCTCCGTTATTTTTCTTTCGCCCTCTTTCGCGACAAATCAGTTTAGAAAATCGCGGAGCTTTTTAGACCTCGAGGGGTGGCGGAGCTTGCGCAGGGCCTTTGCCTCTATCTGGCGGATGCGCTCGCGCGTGACGTTAAATTCGCGCCCGACCTCCTCGAGTGTGCGGGTGCGGCCGTCCTCAATGCCAAAGCGCAGGCGCAGAACCTTTTCCTCGCGCGGGGTGAGGGTGGATAGCACCGTCATGAGCTGCTCCTTGAGCAGAGTGAAGCTCGCCGCCTCGCTCGGCTCGGAGGCGTCCTCGTCCGGGATAAAGTCGCCTAGATGACTGTCCTCCTCCTCGCCGATGGGGGTTTCCAAGGACACCGGCTCCTGAGCGATTTTAAGAATCTCGCGCACCTTCTCCACGGGCAGACCCATCTCTTCGGCAATCTCCTCCGGAGAGGGGTCGTGTCCCAGCTCCTGCAGGAGCTGGCGGGAGACTCGTATGACCTTGTTTATAGTCTCGACCATGTGGACGGGAATGCGGATTGTCCGCGCCTGATCGGCAATCGCGCGGGTAATCGCCTGACGAATCCACCAGGTCGCATAGGTTGAAAATTTATAGCCCTTGGTATAGTCAAATTTCTCAACAGCCTTGATGAGACCTAGGTTGCCCTCCTGAATGAGGTCGAGAAACAGCATTCCGCGCCCGACATAGCGCTTGGCAATGCTTACCACAAGGCGCAGATTCGCCTCCGCCATGCGGCGCTTGGCGTCCTCGTCGCCCCCTGCCATCTGCTCGGCAAGCTGGAGCTCCTCCTCGGCGGTGAGCAGAGAGATTTTGCCTATCTCCTTGAGATACATCCGGACGGGATCGTCCGTCGCGAAGGTGTCCACCAGCGCCTCGGTGCTGGCAATCTCCTCCTCGGTTACCTCTTCAATCTCCTCAAGCTCCTCAAGCTCGGGAAGGTTCTCCTCGTCGATCGGCGGAAGATAGTCCTCTCCCGCGGTGTCGATTCCGAGATTTTCCAGCTGGTCATAAAATTTATCCAGCTGCTCGGCGTCAAGGGCAAGGCTCTCCAGCACGTCCATAAGCTCCTTGCTGGTAAGCTTTCCGGCCTTCTTGCCCTTGTCAACAAGCTCCTGCAGTCGCTCGGCGATAAGCTTCTCGGTGGCCTCGTCGTCGGGCTTCGGCGGCTCGCTCTCGGGAAGATAATCGTCAATCTCGTCCCGGAGAAGCTCGTTATTTTCAATATTCTCGTTCAAGTTGTTATCATCCATTTTCTCTTCCTCCATAACCCTTGTCATCGCTAATCATCTGTTCTTTTCTCTGCTCCCAGTAGCGAGCGATAGACTCATCGGACTCCGGCTGCTCACCGGTAATCCGAACAAGGTTTTCCGACCTTATTATATCTATGTAATTTTGTAGTGCCTGTAAGCTGCGCCCCGTCTCCAGCGGCCTTTCAATAAGCTGCGTGAAGAGCGAGATTTCGTCCGCGCTGAATTTCTCGGCAAGCAGCGAGATTTGCGGTCTGCCGCCTCGCAATGTCTGTGCTAAAAGCTCGTCATAGAGCTTTCCCAGAATCGGCTCTGAAAACTCCTCCCCGGCAAGCTTTGTCTTTAAAAACAGCTCCGGATTGAGATAGAGCAGAGCGAGAACTCCCTCCTCGGCCTTCGCGCTGCGCTCGTTTTTATATCGTATCGCGCGCTGCTTTGGCTGAGCCGCCCGAACAGGGCGCGAGAGAGCGCGCTCATATTGCTTCTTTGAGGCGGCGGCCTTTTTCTTACGAAGCCGCTCGACCTCGCGCTTAATCGTCTCCTCCGAGACTCCGCCAAGCTCCGCAACGCGGAGAGAATAGACCTCTCGCTCCACTGTATTCGGAAGCGCCGCTATAAAGTCAACGGCCTCCCGCAGGAAGCTAACCCGCCCCTCGTCGGTACTCAGCTCATATTTACCCGTTACTGCCGCGAGCCGATATTCAATGTGGTTTTCCGAGCGCGAAATCAAATTGTCAAAGGCGGCCGCGCCGAATTTTTGTATATACTCGTCCGGGTCCTTCGCGCCGCTCATGCGCAAAACGCGCACCTTAACATCCAGCTTGTCCAAAATCGAAATCGCCCGCTGCGCGGCTTTAAGCCCCGCGTCGTCCGCGTCATAGGCGATTATAACGTCGCTCGTGTAGTTTGAAATGAGCCGCGCCTGCTCCGGCGTAAGCGAGGTTCCGAGCGAGGCGACAGCGCTCTCGAAGCCCGCCTGATGCAAGGCTACGACGTCAATATTCCCCTCCACAAGGATTATATACCCTTTTTTAGACTTTTTAGCCAAATTCAGCCCAAATAAATTGCGGCTTTTGCTGAAAACAAGGGTTTCGGGGCTGTTTAAATACTTGGGTTCCCCATCTCCGAGGATTCTGCCCGAAAAAGCAACAACGCTTCCGCGCACATCAATCACCGGAAACATCAGCCGATTTCGAAAAGTATCATAGGCTCCGCCGCCCTTTTGAGAGGCCTTGATTAGCCCCGCGGCGCTCAGCTCCGCCTGCGAATAACCCCGCGTGCTCATCGCCTTGAGAAGGCTGTCCCAGCTGTCCGGCGCGAACCCCAAGCCGAAGCGCTTGACCATCGCGCCGGAAATGCCCCGCCGCGCGAGATACTCTCTTCCTGCCTCTCCCGAGGGAGCGCAAAGCTCGTCATAGAAAAACCTCGCCGCCTCGCGCAGGAGCTTTAGCATCCGCGCCCTGCGCGACGCCGTCTCGTCGCGGTCGTCCTCCGGAACCACTATCCCCGCGCGCTGAGCGAGGAAGCGAATCGCGTCCGGGTAGGAGAGGTTTTCAATCTCCATTATGAAATTTATAACGCCGCCGCCCTTGCCGCAGCCGAAGCAGTGATAAATCTGTTTTTCCGGCGAAACGGAAAAGGAGGGGGTTTTTTCGTTGTGAAAGGGGCAAAGCCCGAAGAGATTTGCGCCCGAGCGCTTCGTCAGGCGGACATAGCCGCTCACGACGTCGGAAATCTCGTTTCGCTCGACCAGCTCCTGCAAAAAGCTTTCGGGAAAGGGCATGTTATCACCTCACGTTCCAGGAGGCGGGAATATAAATCTCGCGGTATTTAAAAATCGCATAGTCATCCGTCATGCCGGACACATAGTCGCAGACCGCCCGCTCCAGCCCGTCCGTCTGCTCTATGGCGCGAAAATCCTCCGGCAGCTTTTCCGGCTGCTTCATATAGTGCTCCCAGAGCCCGCCCAGCACCCCGAGCACCTTGCTCTCCTCGCTCTTGGCCTTGGGGTTGCGATACACCGCGTCATAGAGGAAGCTGTGAAAAACCTCCGCCGCCCGCGACATCTCCGGCGACAGCTTAAGCTCGCCCTCGCCGCTGTTTTCTACGAGATCGGCAATAATCGCGTTAATACGGCTGCTGTGCGAGACTCCAATCTGTGTGCGGACAATCTCCGGAAGCGCGTCCTGCGTAATTATCCCCGCGCGGACGGCGTCGTCCACGTCGTGGTTTATGTAGGCGATTCTGTCGCACAATCGCACGGCAACGGCCTCGAGCGTGTCGTCTGGCGTTCCAACCGTGTGCGCGGCAATACCCAAGCGCGTCTCATAGGATAGGTTGAGCCCGCGCCCGCCCTTTTCAATCCTGTCCACCACGCGCAGACTCTGCTCATAGTGGCGAAAGCCGAAGCTAGAGAGCTGGTTAATCGCGCGCTCCCCGGCGTGGCCGAAGGGGGTGTGCCCGAGGTCGTGACCGAGGGAGATCGCCTCCGCCAAGTCCTCGTTTAGCATTTTAGCCCGCGCGACGGTCCGCGCCAAGCGCGAGACCTCGAGCGTATGCGTCAGACGTGTGCGGTAGTGGTCGCCCTCCGGCTGAAGGAAGACCTGAGTCTTGTGCTTGAGCCTCCGAAAGGCCTTGCTGTGGGTAATTCTGTCAATGTCCCGCTGGAAGCAGGTTCGAATGCCGTCCGGCTCCTCTGGGGTGAGCCTGCCCCGCGACTGTGACGCCCTAACGCCAAACTCGCAGACCAAGAGCTCCTCCAGCTCCTCACGCTTCTCCCGCAGATTCACCACAACACCTCCCTTCGTCCCCCGCGTCTGTCCTCTGTCCTCTCGCCACTGTCCTCTGTTATCGTATACGACATTACCGCCCATTTCCCCTCTTTTTATTGTAAAAAATCCCCCGGTAAAATTTACAAAAGACCGGCTCGATACTCCGAGCCGGTCTCAATATCTATTATCTATTATCTATTATCTTTTATCTGCCCTTACATCATGCCGGAGGCATAATCCTCATTCCCAATCCTCGAGGTGATATAGCTCGTGACCTCGCCGCGCTCGATGCCGAGTGCCGCGGCAAGCTCGCCGAAGAGCAGATCCTCCGCCCGGCGCATAAAGCGGTCGTCCACCGCGCCGAACTTGCGCTTCTGGCTGAGCACCGACTGCTTCTTGGCGTAGAGCGACTTTGTCATCTCAATGAGATCGGCGCAGTCGTGCGTCTTGAGACAGTCCTCATAGTGTGTCGAAAGCTCGCTGAGCACGCGGCTGTGAAAAATCTCCGCCTCCTGCGCGGGAATAGTGTCGATGAGGCGGTTTGCCTCTTCCTTTGAAATTATGGGGCGCATAAACACCTTGCAATCCACGGGCGTATAGATAACGCCGGCTTGATACAGCGGCTCCAGCGTGTAATAGAGCTGGTTTTTGACAGCTCCCGGCATGTCCTTTGTACCAATATCCTTCACCCGGCAGACTCCCGTGTTGCCATATAAGATTAAATCGCCCCGCTTAAACATCATATATCTCCTTGCAAATCCTTACTCAAAAACCCACGAACCGAACTCTCATTATCCCCCGCGCGATACCTCGCCGAATGTATTATAGCACACTTTTTCCAAATTTGTAAGTATTTTTTTAAAGATTCAAAATTTACCACTTTATTCCCCTGTGAAAATGTGACCGCGCCAGGGGGGCAGGACAAGGGTAGCCGCTTCTGCGGAAGCGGCGCGGACGCGCAATGCGCGCCCCTACGGGTGCAGACGACCCCACCGTCATTCCGGGCTTGACCCGGAATCCCGTGGTCATTGCGGACAATGACCCGTAACCGAGGGGGATTGCGGGTCAAGCCCGCAATGACGAAGAGTTGAGGCAGGAACGAGAGACGAAGGAGCTCCGTACCCCCGTCCCTGCTTCGTACCCACGGAAGTAGCGACTGTTACGAAGTAAAGGAGCGGGCAACGACCGCGAGCCTGCGAGCGGCGCGCTCCAACAGAGCGAAGCGTCATTGGGCCCCTTCTTTGGGGGATTTACAAGGGGGACATTT
>JAISHS010000017.1 GCA_031262405.1 Oscillospiraceae bacterium
GCTCAGCATGTAACCAACCCCTTCTGTTTTCCTAGGTCTCATATGCTCTTATTATACTACTTCTTACCCCAATACGCAACAAAATCCGCCTTTCGGCGGACTTTGTCTTCAGTCTGAAACCGCCTTCGGCGGTTTATCGCTCCGCCTTCGTTTCGCAATACACGCACCTATACTCTCCCCGGGCTCTGTCCGTCAGCCTAAACTCATGCGGCAGCTCGCGCTCGACCGAGGTAATACAGCGCGGATTCTTGCATTTTATAACCTCCCTGACGGTCTCCGGCAACGCAAGCTTCTTCTTTTCAATGAGCTTGCCGTCCTTGACAATATTCACGGTAATGCCCGGATCGACATAGCCGATGACGTCAAAATTGATGTCATAGAGCGAGTCGATTTTAATTATATCCTTGCGTGTGTCCTTTTTACTTGCGGCGTTCTTGATAATCGCGACGGAGCAGTCCAACTTGTCCAGCCGTAGAACCTTATAGAGCTCCATGCTCTTTCCCGCGCTTATGTGGTCGAGCACAAAGCCGTTGCAAATCGAGTCAATAGTCATCTCAGTCCACCCCCAAAAGCTTTAAAATCAGCGCCATTCTTATGTATTTCCCATTGAGCGCCTGCTTGAAATAACAGGCGCGCGGATCGTTGTCAACGGCCTTTTCAATCTCGTTCACGCGCGGCAGCGGATGCAAAATCGAAAGGTCGCTCTTGGCGTTTTCGAGCCTGTCCGCCGTCAGAATAAATTCATCCTTGAGCCTTAAATAATCGGCCTCGTTGAAGAAGCGCTCGCGCTGCACCCGCGTCATGTATAGAATATCAAGCTCCGGCAGCGCGTCCCAGTTATCCGTCTCTATGTAGTCTATCCCGGATCGCTCGAGCACGTTTGTCTTTATGTTGTCGGGAACTCTAAGCTCCTCCGGCGAAATCAGCACAAAGCTGTTGCCCTCATACCGCGCGCAGGCCTCCACCAGCGAGTGTACCGTTCTTCCGAATTTCAAATCTCCGCAGCAGCCGATTTTGAGATTTCCGAGTCTGCCCTTCTCTCGGAAAATCGTCAGCAGATCCGTCAGAGTCTGCGTCGGGTGGTTATGCCCGCCGTCCCCGGCGTTTATTACCGGCACCCCCGCCGAAAGACCCGCGACCAGCGGCGCGCCCTCCTTGGGGTGGCGCATCGCGATAATGTCGGCATAGCAGGAGACCGTAATCGCCGTGTCCGAAACGCTCTCGCCCTTGGACGCGGAGGAGCTTGCCGCCTCCGAAAAGCCCAAGACGCTGCCGCCCAGCTCCAGCATTGCCGCCTCAAAGCTCAGCCGCGTGCGCGTAGACGGCTCAAAAAAGAGCGTCGCCAGCTTCTTTCTCCGACACTTGTCCGCATATTTATCCGGCTCCGCGATAATATCCTGCGCACAAGCAATCAGCTCCTCAATCTCCTGCGTACTCAACTCCGTAATACTGATAAGATTCTTTGTAGTCATCTGCATCCCTTTCTTGTTTCTTGTTCTTTTCGTCCCTCGTCATTGCGCACGGCGGCGCAGCCGCCGTCATTCCGGACTCGATCCGGAATCCCCCACGGCTACGGTATATCAGGGGGATTGCGGGTCAAGCCCGCAATGACGAAGACGGAAGCCCGCTCTTATCTGTTATCCCTTACAACCCATTCCTAAACTCAATAACCCCGTCAATCTCCTCCTCACTTATCCGTCCCTCCCGCGCCGCGACCGCCGCGAGCGTGTCGAGATCGGTCAGACTGTGATTTTCCAGATCCGCCCCGGCGAGTCTGTCGAGGCCCTTCTTCATGCCGTAGGTGAAAATACTCACAATCCCTAGCACAATCGCCCCCGCCTCGCGCAGAGCATTCGCCGCGTCAATCGCGCTGCCCGCCGTAGAGATAAGGTCCTCTACCACAACTACCTTTTCGCCCGGTCTGAGCCTGCCTTCAATCTGATTCTTCTTCCCGTGATCCTTCGCGCCGCCGCGCACATAGCCGCAGGGCAGCCCCATGAGATAGGCCGTAATCGCCGCGTGCGCAATGCCCGCCGTGGCAGTCCCGAAAAGCGCCTCACAGTCGGGATAGTGCTCCCGAACAAGCTCGGCAAGTCCCTTTTCCACCCTGCTTCTCACCTCAGGCGCGGAGAGGGTTAGCCGGTTGTCGCAATAGATCGGGCTCTTAATCCCGCTCGCCCAGGTAAAGGGCTCGTTCGGGCGCACCATAACCGCGCCAATCTCCAATAAGTCGTGCGCAATAGTCTCTTTTAACATCTAGTTCACCCCCAAAAACTCTTTTCTAGCCCGCTCATAGGCGGCAACGGGATTCTCCGCCCCCGTTATGGGCCTTCCCATCACAATATAATCGCTGCCGAGCTGCCCTGCCCTCTCCGGCGTCGTGACGCGCACCTGATCGCCCACCGTACCGTCAGCAAAGCGCACCCCCGGTGTAACCGTCAGAAAATCCTCGCCGCAGCGATTCTTAACCGCGAAAGCCTCCAGCGGAGAGCAAACCACTCCATCCAGTCCCGCGCGCTTGGCGTTCTCGGCATAGCTGAGCACCACGTCCTCAAGCCTGCCGCCAATCAGCAGCTCATTTTCCATAACCGCCTGACTTGTCGAGGTAAGCTGTGTCACGGCAATGAGCTTACCCGAACCGCCGCCGCTACGAAAACCCTCCAGCGCCGCTTCCATCATGGCCAGACCCCCGGCGGCGTGCAGGTTGCACATATCCGCCCCCAGTCCGGCAAGAACCGCCATAGTCTTCTTTACGGTATTCGGAATGTCATGCAGCTTTAAGTCCAGAAAAACCCTGTATCCCCGCGCCTTCAGCTCCCGAACCAGCTCCGGCCCCGCCGAATAATAAAGCTCCATCCCGACCTTCACAAAGGGTTTCTCCCCCGTGAACGCATTCAAAAAATCCATGGCAGCTTCTTTTGTACTAAAATCCAACGCTATTATAACGTCCTTACTCATCTATGTGCACCTCCTATAATATCTTCCAGTCTATTAATCCCATATTTTTCCATCGCCCTCGGCAATTCCCGTATAATATCCGCGCAGGCAAACGGGTTTCTCAAATTCGCCGCGCCGATCTGAACCGCGCTCGCGCCCGCGAGCATCATCTCAATAACGTCCTCCGCGCTCGACACCCCGCCCATGCCGATAATCGGAATGCTGACCGCCTCGTACACCTGATACACCATCCTCAGCGCGACAGGGAAAATCGCGGGGCCGGAAAGCCCCCCAAAGGTGTTCGCCAGCACCGGTTTGCGCGTCTTAAGGTCAATCCTCATCGCCGAAAGAGTATTGATGAGCGACAGCCCGTCCGCCCCCGCTTCCTCACAGGCAGTCGCAATCTCCGTGATGTCCGTGACGTTTGGACTTAGTTTTATGTAAACCGGCTTTGTCGTAACCGCCTTGACCTCCCTAGTCACGGTCGCGGCAAGCTTAGAATCAACGCCGAAGCTCATCCCGCCGCCGTGTACGTTCGGGCAACTTATGTTAACTTCAATTATCCCCACCTGCGGCAATTTTCCCAGAGCCTTCGCGCAGGCGGCATATTCCTCCGCCGAAAACCCGCTGATGTTCGCAACCAGCGGTTTATGAAAAACCTCAGAGAGCTTCGGCAGCTCCTCATTTATCACCGCCTCAAGCCCCGGATTTTGCAGACCGACGCTGTTTATCATGCCCATAGGCGCCTCCGCAATGCGCGGCGTCGGATTTCCGAAGCGCGGCTCCACAGTCGTGCCCTTGAACGCGAGCGCGCCGAGAATATTCAGATCATAGAGCTTTGCAAACTCCGCCCCAAACCCAAAAGCACCGCTGGCGGGAATTACGGGATTGTCAAGCCGCAACCCGGATAGCGTCACACTCGTGTCTACCATATGATCTCCCCTCTCTTCAAAACCGGCCCCTCCGTACAAATCCGTTTGTACCCATATCTCGTTTTGCAGCTGCACCCCATGCACGCGCCGAAGCCGCAGCCCATTCTCTCCTCAAAGCTAAACTGCCCGTCGACCTGCGTTGCGTCATAAACCGCCCTCAGCATGGCCTCCGGCCCGCAGGCAAAAACATAGTCGAAGTCGCCGGTTCCCTCAGCACCCTCTACAGCCCCTGCAAACCCCTCTTTAGCACCCTCAACACCACTCAAACACCCTATCGCGTCAGTGACAAATCCGCGTGTTCCCCGACTGCCGTCAATTGTTGTTATGTTAACTTCCAGCCCCAAATCTCTGAACTCGTTTTCAAGGATAATTTCGCTTGCCGTATTGAATCCCAGCACCACTCTCGGCGTCTTCCCCAGCTCAAACAGCCGCTTTGCCAACAGATAGAGCGGCGGAGAACCGACCCCTCCCCCAACCAGCAAAGGCCGCATAATATCTAGGTTTATGTCATATCCGTTGCCCAGTCCCGTGAGCACGTCCAGCACCTTTCCGGTGGGATAGGTTGCTAAAAGCTCGGTGCCTCTGCCCACGACTTTATATATAATAGTAAACTCGCCCTCCGCCGCATCACAGACCGAAATCGGCCGCCGCAAAAACAGCCCACCCAACATTATGTTAACAAACTGCCCCGGCTTCGCTTTCCCCTCTCCCGCAAGCCTCATTCGATAAATATTCTTCGCTATTTTCACGTTTTCTGTCACTTTTAGTAACATTTTTTCCATCTTTCGCCCACCCATCCACGATAATTATTACTGTCATTTCTCATAATTATTTACACGAATTTTGTTCAATATGCACAATTTCTCCTCCGACCGCCGTCAGCAGACACTTCCCGAACACTTTCATCCCCCCAAACGGCGTCGATCTCCCCTTGGATAAAAACCCCTCCGGCTCAATCGTAAATTCCCGCTCCAAATCAAACACCGTCAGGTCTGCTTTTTCCCCAATTGCAAGGCGATTTCCTATTCCAAACCGCCTCGCGGGCTCGCTCTGCATAAGCTCCAGAAGCCGCGTAAGGCCTAGCGTTCCGGGCTTTACAAGTCCGGTGAAGAGCGCGGGAAAAGCCGTCTCCAGCCCGACGATTCCGTTCAAACTCCCGGCCAGTCCCCCCGCCTTCTCTTCCGGTGAATGCGGCGCGTGATCCGTCGCTATCATGTCGATCGTCCCGTCAATTATCCCCTCTACCAGCGCCTCGCGGTCAGCCCTCCCCCGAATCGGCGGATTCATCCGAAAGGCCCCGTCGTCGCGCAAATCCTCGTCGCAAAGCAGCAGATAGTGCGGCGCGGTCTCGCAGCTAACGGGCAGCCCAGCGGCCTTCGCCCGCCGAATCAGCTCCACGCTCTCTCGCGCCGATACGTGACAAATATGGTAATTGCAGAGCGTTTTCGCAACTAATTCAAGGTCTCGCTCTATCATCCGCCACTCGCTCTCGGAGGGGTTTCCTATAAAACCGTGCGCCCTTGCGTAAGCCCCATCGTGCAAAAAGCCGCCCCGCGTCAGCTCGGGAATCTCGCAGTGCGCGACAATCATTTTCCCCAGTGCCTTGGCTTTCACCATCGCCCGCTCCATCATTTCGGCACTCGCGACCCCGACCCCGTCGTCCGAAAAGGCGATAACCTCTCGGGCAAGCTCTTCCATGTCGGAAAGCTCCCTTTGCGCCTGCCCCCGCGTTATGCTGCCGTAGGGATAGACCCTAACCCGCGCCGAGCGATCAATAATTTCCCGCTGCACCCTTAAATTGTCCGCGCAGTCCGGCACGGGAGAAAGATTCGGCATCGCGCAAACCGAGGTAAAGCCCCCGTGCGCGGCGGCTAGCGTGCCTGTTTCTATGGTCTCCTTATAAGAAAAACCCGGCTCTCTCAGATGTACATGAACATCTAAGAAACCGGGAAAAATGAAACAATTATTCAACTGAAAAACTGTATCGGCGGCGTCCGCTGGGACGCCGGAGAAAATGCCGACAATGAAACCATCCCTAACCGACAGGTTTCGTTTTTTAAACTCTCCGTCTATATAAACGTTTCCGCCGCAAATGTCAAAATCCACGCCATTGCCTCCGCCAAACACACGACACCACTAGATGTTGTCCTCAAATTCTCGTAATGATACCACGGCTATGGACTCCTTGTCAATAGTCAAAACGCCCGATTTTAAAATCTCGTCGCGCTTAAGCGCGACACAATCTATCTGATATCTCTTATCTATTATCTGTTATCTGCTAAGCTCGCTTCGCGAGCTTAGCAGAGTATTCCGCGCGGAAGCTCTCAAAGCGCCCCTCGTCCAGCGCGAGCCTTATTTTTTCCATCAGACTGTTGTAGAAAAACAGGTTGTGCATCGCCCCGAAGCGCAGTGCCAGCAGTTCCCCCGCCTTGAAGAGGTGTCTGACATAGGCGCGGGAAAATGAGCGGCAAACCGGGCAGCCGCAACGCTCGTCAATGGGTGAGTCATCCTCCTCATAACGCTTGTTAAAGATATTCAGCACGCCGTCCCAAGTGAAAAAGTGCCCGTGGCGGCCGTTTCGCGCGGGCATTACGCAGTCGAAGAAGTCGACCCCGCGTGCGACGCCCTCAATGATGTTCGTCGGCGTGCCGACGCCCATGAGATAGCGCGGCTTGTCTCTCGGCATATGCTCCTCGACGGCCTCGATAATCTCATACATCTCGCGGTGCGTCTCGCCGACCGCCAGCCCGCCGATAGCGTAGCCCGGCAGCTCAAGCTCGGCAATTTGCTTCATGTGCTCCACGCGCAGCTGAGCGAAAACCGCCCCCTGATTTATCCCAAAGAGCACCTGACCGGGATTCACAGCGTCCGGCAGGCAGTTTCGCCGCTCAAGCTCCGCCTTGCAGCGCTCCAGCCAACGTAAGGTCCGTCCGCAGGCATCCCGTGCATAACTAAACTCCGCCGGAATTTTAACGCACTCGTCGAAGGCCATGGCGATATCGGAGCCGAGATTGCTCTGAATCCTCATGCTCTCCTCAGGACCTAGAAAAATCCTCCGCCCGTCCACGTGGGAGTTGAAATAGACCCCCTCCTCTTTAATATGCCGCAGCTTCGCCAATGAAAAAATCTGAAAGCCGCCGCTGTCCGTGAGAATGGGGCCATTCCAGCCCATGAATTTGTGCAGCCCGCCGTGCCTCGCGATAAGCTCGTCCCCCGGCCTAACGTGCAGGTGATAGGTGTTGGATAGCTCAATCTGACAGCCCAGCTCCGATAACTCCGTCGCAGCAATGCCGCCCTTTATAGCGCCCGCGGTACCCACGTTCATGAACACCGGCGTCTGTACCGTCCCATGCGGGCAGCTAAACTGCCCCCGCCTCGCACCCTTTTCGGTTTTTAAAACAGTGAACATAGTAAGCCTCGCAGAGTTTCGCCCCGCAGGGCGAAATAAATTAATATCGTTTTTTTCAGCGACCTGTGCGGTGAAAAAAACTCTTCTCAGCTAGCAGTCGCCGCATAGCGGCACGTGGCAAGCTGCAACCCAACTGGCGGGGAAGGCCATAGGCCTTTCCCG
>JAISHS010000019.1 GCA_031262405.1 Oscillospiraceae bacterium
AAATCTACGCTATTGTCCGGTACGAAATCGATGCTTGTTGCATCGCCCTTTTTGATGTATACTTGTCCGCTGTTCGGATAGTCGAAGTTCGTTTTGTCGTGGCAGCGCTCCAAAGCAGAAGGGTTAATATCAACGCCTAGGATGTTACGTCCTAACAGCTTCGCCTCAACAAGCGTTGTTCCGCCGCCCGCGAATTGGTCAAGTACGAGATCACCCTCCTGCGAGTAACGAAGCAGCAAATTTCGCGGTATGTATGGAGACCAGTTACCGCGGTATTTCGCGTCGTGAGTTGCCCAGTTACCGCGGTCGGGAAAACTCCAAACCGTGTTCATTTCAAGCTCAAAGTTTTCCGGTTCCCAGCACTTTATACTCATATATTTTCACTTAAATCAATAAATTCTGCCAAGAACTTAGGACGGGCATAAAATGCTCTTGAAGTGCTTCCATGTCCGGCTCCTTTTGTACGTGGCTGGATGTAAATACCCATTCGACCTGTCAGTGCTTTGAATCCACGTTCCGGATCAAGTAAACAGTTTTGTACTACCTCATAATCGTGCTTTACAGCTTCATATAACTCTCCGCCTTCGTCAAGATCAATTTCAGTTACTGTATGTACAACAGTCGGTTTCGAATAGTCTGTGCCGACAACTCTGGCAACAATAACAGCCTTACGAAGCTTTGAAAGCAAATGACTATTTTCAAAGGAAGTCCTTTCAACATTATAGGGATCAATCATTGTAATTGCCATAGTCTCTTTAAACCCAAGTTTGCCATTATGAAGCCTTTTAAGTGGAATACTTTTTAATTCCCATGAACCAAAATTAGGGCTTTGAGCTGAGTTTATCGGCAAGCCAAGATAACGTTCACATACGTGTCCGGCCCAACCCTTGTTAACTCTGCCGTCTACTGTTTTTACCGTAACGCCATATTCAATTGCCAATGCGTGAAGATCACACCTCTCAAGTGCTTTTAATAGCCTAACCGCTTCTGCCCGCTCCATAAACCCTCCTAAAAAGTCGCTATAAGCAGCTCGTTAACTTTTCCGCGACCATTTCCCGCTGAATTAATCATTCGGTTTGCACTTATACGTGAAATAACGTGCTTACAATACAGCTCGTCAAAGAAGTCGTCGCTTTCGTTTGTATTCTTCGGATCTGAGTTGCTCACAACAATCGCCGCACCCTTGTCGCTGACTTCATCAATAAACTGTGCCAATTCCACTTGGTCATCGTCCCCAAACCCGTCTTGGGCATATGAAGTGAAGTTGGCAGTATCAGATAGCGGGCGATATGGCGGATCAAAATAAGCAAACGTGAACATATCTATAAAGTCGCGAGATTGTTTATAATCGCCGCAAACTATCTCCGCACGCTTTAGCTGCGCCGAAACCGCTCGCAGATTTTCAATATCGCAAATTGTCGGTTTCTTATAACTGCCCATAGGCACGTTAAAACCACCTTTAGAATTGACTCGATAAAGCCCATTAAAGCAAGTACGGTTAAGGAACACAAAAAGGGCTGCCAACTCAACATCGCCGCTCTCAGTCAGCTTCAGAGCGTTAAACCGTTCGCGTCTGTCATAGTAATATACTTTTCGGTTATCTGTGTCGGCTTGCCAATAATCCGCTTGCATTTGTGATAAAAGACTTGTTAGCGATTCTAATTCGTCTCGAATGGTTTTATACGTCGTAATCAATTCACTGTTAATATCGTTGATGTAAACTTCTTTCAGATCGTATCGGTTGAGAACATCAAAAAGCACAGCCCCTCCGCCTACAAATGGTTCAGCATACTTAGTAATTGTCTGCCCCAAGCCGTCTGGATATTTAGTGCGAATTTCGCCGAGAATCTGCGACTTACCACCCGCCCATTTGACAAAAGGCCTTGCGACCAATTTCAATTGAAGCACCCCCGGTCAAGCAAATTTACCCATAATTAATATATCATAGTCTCTTTAAAATTACAAACATTTTTCCCGCGCTTTATCACTTCTCAATTATTTCAAACTCCCTCCCCCGAAACTCAATCACCCCGTCCCGTTTCATCGACGCCAGCTCCCGCGAGAGCGCGCTGCGGTCGCAGTTTAGCAGTTGAGCCTGTTCTTCCCGCGAGTGGGGAACGGTGAACGGATTTCCCGAAAATTCACTCTGAAATTGCAAGTAACTCAGTATTTTCGCCCGCAAAGTGGGAGCAAGCAGTATATCCAGCCGCCGGAGCAGCACCATATATTTCTCCGAAATCTCAGCGAGCAGATTCCGCGTAACCGCCTCTCGAGCACCGCCGATTTGCGCCGTACCCAGCAGCCCCGAGAGCGGAAGGCGAATAATTTCCCCCGCCGCCGTCATCCTAACCGTGACGGGGCTGTCAACACTTGCGCCGGAGAGCATCTCCCCAAAGAGCTGCCCCGGCGCAAACTCGCTTATAATTACGCTGCGCCCGTCGGCGGTCAGCTTCTCGCCCAAGGCCGCGCCCGAGAGCAGCACAAAAATGTCGCTCTGCCGCTCCCCCTGAGAAATCGCCGCCTCGCCCTCGCCGAGCTTCGAGACCGCCGCGCCGCTCTCGAGCAGCAGCTGCACAATCGCCCCGGCGTCCAGCCCCGCGAACAAGGGCGAAGCCTCCAGAACCTTAATTTGAGAAAAATTTAACATATTATCCCCCTATTTCGTTGCCTGCGCAACATACTATCTCCCATTAAGATACTATAATTAAGTCAATAAGGCAAGACCCAATCGAAATAGTAAAGGATCTGATAATATGAAAAAGCTAAGCCTAATCCTACTTATCGCGGCGCTGCTGCTGACCCTCTTAACCGGCTGCGCCTCTAAAACCGCCGAGACCACCCCCGCGCCGGAGCCATCACCAACCGCCGCTCCCAACGAGCCCTCCGCGCCCGAATCTGAGGAACCCTCCTCCGCACCGGAGGCGACGAGCTTTCGTCTCGCGACCCTAAAGGGCCCGACCACCATGGGTCTCGTCAAACTCCTCCAGCAATCCGACGCCGGGCAGCTCTCTTACACCGCCGAAAGCACGATTTACGGCGCCGCCGACGAGATTTCCGCCCTCATAATAGGCGGCAGCGTGGACATAGCGGCCGTCCCCTGCAACCTCGCGAGCATCCTCTATAACAAAACCGAGGGCGCGGTGCAGGTTATCGCGATCAACAACCTCGGCGTCCTGAACGTCCTCGAGCTGGGCAATGAGATAAGCTCAATCGCTGACCTCAGAGGCAAAACCATCTACTCCACCGGCAAGGGCACCACCCCCGAATACACCCTAAACGCCATTCTCCGCGCAAACGGCCTCGAGCCGGGCACGGACGTGAACATCGAATACAAAGCCGAGGCAACCGAAATCGCCGCCCTTCTCGCGGGCGACACAGCAGCGCCGGGCACAATCGCCGTCCTCCCCCAGCCCTACGCCACCACGGTTCTGATGCAAAACCCAAGCGCGCGAATCGCCCTCGACCTCACGCAGGAGTGGACTGCCGCCGGACTTGACGGCAAGCTCGTCACGGGCGTCTTCGTCGTCCGCCGCGACTTCGCCGAGCAAAATCCGACTCTCATCTCGAGCTTCCTAACCGATTACGCCGCCTCCGCCGACTGGGTCAACGCCAACACCGCCGAGGCCGCCGTGCTCGTCGCCGAGCTCGGAATCGTCGCGAACCCCGCCGTCGCTCAGAAGGCTCTGCCGAACTGCGCAATCGTCGCTCTCACGGGCAGCGAAATCAAAACCGACGTCTCCTCCTACCTCACCGTCCTCTTCGACCAAAACCCGCAGAGCGTCGGCGGCGCGCTGCCGGACGCCGACTTCTACTACGATGCCGCGGCATAAGCCGGGCGCAAAACGCCCCGCCGCCGTCCTCGCGTGCGTGTTTTGGCTAGCGGTCTGGCAAATAGCCTCAATGCTCGTCGGGGAACGGCTCTTCCTGCCCTACCCCGGCGAGGTTTTGGCGACCCTCTGGGGACTTCTCGGCGATAGCACCTTCTACAGCACCCTCGGCTTCAGCTTCGCGCGGCTCGCGCTGGGCTTCTTCGCGGCGCTCATAATGGGCAGCCTCCTTGCCTACGCCGCCTACAAAATCTCCTTTGTCGAGACCCTCCTGCGCCCCCTGATGGCACTGGCAAAGGCCGCCCCCGCGGCGACCTTCACAATGCTCCTGCTCATTTTCTTCGGCTCGCGCAACATCTCCGCGCCCGTCGTTTTCATCATGGTGCTGCCCCTGTTCTACTCCAACCTCCTAACGGGCGCGCAAAGCGTCGATCCCGAGCTCTTCGAGGCCGCCGCCGTCTTCGGAATGCTCCCGACTGACCGCTTCCGCTTCATCTACCTGCCCTACGTCACGCCGTTTTTCCTAAGCTCCTGCGAGGTCGGCTGGGGAATGTCGTGGAAGGCGGGCGTCTCCGCCGAGGTCATCGCAATCACCGCCGGCTCCGTCGGCGGCGCGATCTACGACGCGAAAATCACGCTCGAAACCGCCGACCTCTTCGCCTACACGCTGGTCGTAATCATCATCTCGCTCCTGCTGGAAAAGCTCACTCGTACACTAATCTGCTATATAGAAAAGCTGCTAACCGATTAATAGACATTATTAAAAGATAGAAGCAGAGGGCGCAGCCCTCTGCTTCTATCTCTATGTCATTTTTTCCTGCTTAACCTTCTTATCCACAACGTGCCGTGACTGTAGCTCCTTCAAAACATCCCCGGTGGAAATCCCCTCCGAAACCATGAGCACCAACAGGTGATACAGCAAATCCGCTATCTCATACACCGTCTCGCGCCTATCGCCGCTCTTCGCGGCTATAATGACCTCGGTGCTCTCTTCACCCACTTTTTTGAGAATTTTATCCAGTCCCTTCTCGAAGAGATAGCTGGTGTAAGAGCCCTCCTTGCCCTCACTTTTTCGCGAGAGCAAAAGCTCATAGAGCCCCTCGATTGAAAACCCTCCGGCCGCTCCCTCGAACAGCGTCTCCTCAAAACAGCTCTCGCTGCCGGTGTGACAGGCAGGCCCCGCGGGATTGACCGCAACCACAAGCGCGTCGCGGTCGCAGTCGGCGGTTATGCTCACAATCTCCTGAAAATTCCCGCTGGTCTCGCCCTTGCGCCAAAGCTCGCGCCTCGAGCGCGACCAAAAGCAGGTTCTCCCCTCCCGCATCGAAATCTCCAAGCTCTCACGGCTCATATACGCCAGCGTCAGCACCTTTTTCGTCGCCGCATCCGTGACAATCGCCGGAATCAGCCCGGCGGAATCAAACTTCAAATCCTCAATCGTAACCATTATCTCTCCTTTGCCCTCTGCGGAACTAAAACCATACATTATATAATAAGTATCATATTTTGCTCATTTTGAAACTATCCTAAACCCTCACGGCAATTCCCGCCTTAAGCAGCTGACGCTTAAGCTCTCCAATCGACAGCTGCCCGAAGTGAAAAATCGAAGCCGCCAGCCCCGCGTCAACGCCCGGAACCGTCCTAAAAAGGTCTATAAAATCCTCCGCGCAGCCCGCCCCGCCGGAGGCGATCACCGGCACCTTTACCACCTCGCAGACCGCGCCGAGCATCTCAAGATCGAAGCCGCGCTTGACCCCGTCGGTGTCAATGCTGTTGAGAACAATCTCGCCCGCGCCGTCGACAACGCCTTTTTTTATCCACTCGAGCGCGTCCAAACCCGTGTTCACGCGCCCGCCTTTGGCAAAAACGATGAAACGCCCGTCCACGCGTTTGACGTCGGCAGAGAGCACAACGCACTGCGATCCATACCTCTTCGCCGCCTCATAGATGAGGCTCCTGTCGGCAATCGCGCCGGAATTTACGCTCACCTTGTCCGCGCCGCACTTCAAAACGCGGTCAAAATCGTCCACAGAATTTATCGCCCCGCCGACGGTCAAAGGAATAAATATTCGCTGCGCAACCATTTTCAGTACATCCGAAAACAGCCGCCGCCCCTCGCTCGAAGCGGTAATATCATAGAAAACCAGCTCGTCCGCGCCGCTCTCGCTATAAAAGCTGCCCAGCTCCACAGGTGAGGAGACGTCGCTCAGATTTTCAAAGTTGACGCCCTTCACGACCCGCCCGTCCCTAACGTCCAGGCAGGGTATAATCCGTTTAGTAATCATAAAGCCTCTTTCAATGCCTGTTGTATATTAATCTTCCCTGTGTACAGCGCCTTCCCGACAATCGCTCCGGATACGCCGGTCTCGCGCAAGGCCGAAATATCGGCAAGCTCAGACACCCCTCCGGACGCTATGAAGTCCATCCGGAACCCCTCTGACAACCGTCTGTAGAGCCCCACGTTCGGCCCCGTCATCGCACCGTCTCGGGAAATATCCGTGCAAATCACGGTCTTGACGCCCTTTTTCTCAAGCTCCGCGCAGAACTCAAAGCAGTCCCGCCCGCTGCCGCGCGTCCAGCCGTGAATCGCAACCTCGCCGTCCCTAAGGTCCACGCCGACGGCAATTTTCTCGCCGTATAGCTGCAGCGCGGCGGATAATAATTCAGGCTGCGTAACCGCCGCCGTGCCGATAATGACCCTGAAAACTCCGGCATCAACATACTTCTTTATAGTCTCGAGACTGCGCACCCCGCCGCCGATTTCAACTTTAAGGCCGCTCTCCGCAGCTATGCGCCGAACCGCTTCAAAGTTAGGCGTTGTCCCGTCTTTCGCCCCGTCCAAGTCGACCATATGCAGGAAGCTCGCTCCCGCATTTTGAAAGGAGCGCGCCGCGTCCAAGGGGCTGTCTGAGTAAACCGTCATCTTGTCATAGTCCCCTTGAAACAGCCGGACAACCCTGCCGCCCCGCAAATCAATCGCCGGATAAATATCCATTTTCCGTAAACCTACCTAAAGTATCAATTTGTACAATTTCCAACATAATTAATTGTATAATTCGCGCCCATATTCACAGCTCGCAAAAGCCCTTCAAAATCCTAAGCCCCGCTTCCCCGCTCTTCTCGGGGTGAAACTGCGTCCCAAAAACGTTTTCGCGACCGACCGCCGCCGTGAGAAAACCGCCATATTCCGTGTCGGCAAGAAGGCTCTCTTCGCAACCCATCGCGGCATATGAGTGCACGAAATAGACATATTCTCCCTCTTTCGTGTACTTAAGAAGCCCGGACTCACGCCCCGCCTCGGAAAAGCGCAGAGCGTTCCAGCCGATGTGCGGCACCTTAAAATCGGGTGGAATCACCGGCTCAATCGGCCTAACTTCACCGGGAAGCAAACCCAGCCCCTCCCAAACTCCGAACTCAAAGCTGCGCTCAAACAGCAACTGCATCCCGAGGCAAATCCCCAGCAGAGGCCGCCCCTCTCCGGATAGCTCAATGATAATTTTATCCAGTTCCAGCTCGCGCAGCTTGCGCGCCGCGTCCTCAAAGGCGCCGACCCCCGGAAGAATGATCCGATCCGCCGCGCGCAGCTCCTCCGGCTCACGAGAGACCGCCGCCTCCTCACCGATAAATCGCAGCGAGCTTCGCAGCGAAAACAAATTCCCCACGCCATAATCGACAATAACTGTCATTACAAAACTCCCTTTGTCGAGGGCGCGCCCGCGAAATCCTCGTCAATTCGCGTCGCCGCGCGAAGGGCACGAGCGAAGGCCTTGAAGCCCGCCTCTAAAATGTGGTGCGAATTTTCGCCGGAAAGCTGCCTCAGGTGCACTGTTACCCCCGCTGCCCGAACCATAGCCAAAAAGAACTCCTTGACCAGCGACGTATCGAAATCACCGGTCTTTTCAGTCGGCGGATTCAGCGCATATTCAAGGTGCGCCCGCCCTGAAATATCGACCGCGCAGAGTACCAAGGCCTCATCCATCGGCAAAACGCATTCTCCAAATCGGATAATTCCACTCTTTTCGCCCAGTGCTTCAGAAAGTGCCTTCCCGAGGCAAATTCCAAGGTCCTCCGTCAGGTGGTGATAGTCAACCTCCGTGTCACCGCCAGCTTTCACCCGAAGCCCAAAACGCCCGTGCCAGGCGAGCAGCTCCAGCATGTGGTTGAGGAAACCGCAGGGCGTCGAGATCGAAATCTCCCCCCCATCGAGCGATAAATCAAGCTCAATCTGCGTCTCCTTCGTATTTCTGATAACCTTGCCTTCACGCATTTTCCAAAATCTCCTTTACTGTCAAAACGAGCCTTTCCATGTCCTCTTGTCTGCCGATTGTTATCCTCACAAAGTCCCGCAGCCGGGGCTTTGAAAAGTGCCGAACCAGTATCCCCCGCTCCTTGAGCGTCAGATAAAGCTCCTGTCCATCTATCCCCGGATGTCGGGCAAAAAGAAAGTTCGCTCTGCTCTCCGTCAGCCAAAAGCCCATTTTAGCCAGCTCTTTCGACGTATATTCTCTTGTTGCGATAATTTTCTTGCAATTATTGTCGTAATATTCTTGCTCGTTTAGAGCCGCAACTCCGGCGGCAAGCGACAGACGATTTACGTTATAGGGATTTGTAGAGAATTTAAGCTTCTCCAAATCAGAAATCAGCTCCTTGTTTCCGAGCGCGAAGCCGAGCCTCGCCCCCGCGAGCGAGCGCGATTTCGAAAAGGTCTGCACCACCAAAAGATTGTCAAGCTCCTTCGTTAGAGCCGCAACAGACTCGGCGCCGAAGTCCACATAGGCCTCGTCGACGACGACAACGCGGTCGGGATTGCTCGAGGCAATTTTCCCAATTTCCTCCGGCGAAAGACAAAGCCCCGTCGGCGCGTTGGGGTTAGCAAGGACAATCATCGTGTCCAAACCGTGATACATTTTCGGGTCAATCGAGAAGTCATCACGCAGCGCAAGCTCATTTTTTTGCAGCTCATAGAGCTCGGCGAACACCGGATAGAAGCCGTAACTAATCTCCGGATAGGAGATTTTCTCCCCTTTTTCGCAGAAGGCCATAAAGGCAAAGGAAAGGATTTCGTCCGAGCCGTTTCCGACAAAAACATTCTCCGATGAGACCCCAAATTGCCCCGCGAGCGCCGCCTTGAGAGCCGCGCTTCGCGGATCGCTGTAGAGGCGCAAATCCAAAACCGCCCGCTCATTCACCGCCGCCGAGACCGCCGGCGACGGCGGAAAGGGCGACTCGTTCGTATTTAATTTAATGTAGCGCTTGTCCTGCGGCTGCTCCCCCGGAGCATATTCTTTGAGTCTTTCAAAGCGCCCGCTCATAAACCTGCTCATTTATCCCTCTCCCGAAACCGCGACAGCGCGCTCCTGCCGTGTCCGCTCAGCCCCTCGCGCTCGGCAAAGGCGGCAATCTTCTCGGCGTCCCGCTCGAGCGCGCTCGGCGAGTAATACATATAGGACGACTTCTTCACAAAATCATCCACCGACAGCGGACTTGAAAACCGCGCCGTACCACCGGTGGGCAGCGTGTGATTCGTACCGGCAAAATAATCCCCCAACGCCTCCGGACAATTTCTGCCCAAAAAAACAGATCCGGCGTTTCTCACCGCGCTCAAATAATCAAAGGGCTCGTCCACGCACAGCTCCAAATGCTCCGGCGCCAGCTCGTTTGAAATCTCAATGGCCTGCTCAATAGTCTTTACAATTATAATCTTCCCGTTGCTGTCAATCGACTCCCTCGCGATCTCCGCTCGCGTCAAAGTCTCGAGCTGCCGCTCAATCTCCTTCGCGACTAAATTAGCAAAACGTTTACAAATCGTGATTAGTATCGCCGAGGCATTTTTGTCGTGTTCCGCCTGACTTAGCAGGTCTGCCGCTATAACCGCAGGGTCGCTGTTTCTGTCGGAGATTACTAAAATTTCGCTCGGTCCGGCTATCATGTCTATCCCGACGACGCCAAAAACCTGCCGCTTGGCCTCCGCAACAAAAACATTCCCCGGCCCGACAATTTTATCCACGCGCGGAACACTCTCGGTACCATAGGCCAAAGCCGCAATCGCCTGCGCGCCGCCGCATTTAAAAATCCTGTCTACTCCGGCGATCTGCGCCGCCGCGAGAATGTCGGGGGAAATCTTCCCATCCGCGCCCGGCGGCGTCACCATGACAATCTCCTCCACACCGGCAAGGCTTGCCGGAATGCAGTTCATTAAAACCGTCGAGGGGTAACTGGCCGTCCCCCCCGGCACATATAGCCCAACCCGCTGCAGCGGCGTTACGCGCTGGCCCAAAACTATGCCCTCGCGCTCAGTCACGGCATAGCCGCGAGCAACCTGTCTGCTGTGATATCGCTTGATGTTACAGGCCGCCTCGTTTAGGATCTCCAGAAACCCTCCAGTCACCCTCTGGACCCCCTCCAGACGCTCCTGCTCCCCCACCTCAAGGCTATCCAATTCTACGCCGTCAAAGCGCCTCGTATACTCCAAAACCGCCGCATCACCGCGCTCGCGAACATCGGAAATAATCCCGCTCACCGCCTCGGACACGCCCTTTTCGACCGCGTCGCTCGAGCCCTTTCGCGCAATAATCTCCGATTTAGACATTTTTCTATAATCAATTATCTTAATCATCTATTTTTTCTTCCCTCGCCAATTCCATTTCCAATTTCCTGCACAACTCCAAAACCCGCTCGTTCTTAAACCTAAACGCCGCCTTATTCACAATAAGCCTCGAGCTGATATCAAAAATCGTCTCCAAAACCTCCAACCCGTTCTCCCTCAGCGTCTTCCCCGTCTCGACAATATCCACAATCACGTCCGAAAGCCCCACCAGCGGCGCAAGCTCAATCGACCCGTGCAGCTTGATAACCTCAATCTCGCGCCCCTGCTCGGAGAAATGCCGCAGCGCAACATTCGGAAATTTCGTCGCTACCTTGAGCGTCTCGCCGCGAGAGTCCAGCGCCCGAGCACGCCCCGCGACCGCCATAGCGCACTGCCCCAAATGCAAATCCAAAAGCTCAAAAACCTCCGGCTTCTGCTCGAGCAAAACGTCAAGCCCCGCCACACCGACGTCCGCCGCTCCATACTCCACATAGCTCGCGACGTCCGATGGCTTCGCCCAAAAATATCTTATCCCGCGAATTTCATCATCAAAAATCAACTTTCGGGAGTTTTCGTGGATTTCCGCACAGCCAAATCCCGCCCGTTCAAAGATACTATATGCCCTCTCGCCCAGTCTGCCCTTGGGCAGAGCCACGCTCAAAATATCACTCATAGGCCTGCGCCCTCCCGATTCTCAAGCTCGTTGACATAGACCGCAAAGCCGATTGCCTGCGCCTTTTTCCCGAGCTTCTCCATCAACTTGTCATATCGCCCGCCGGAGAGCACCGCCCTCGGAATATCGGGCACATAGCCCTGAAAAATCAGCCCGTTGTAATAGGAAAGGTCGTTTATAACCGAAAAATCCAGCGTCAGACACTCCTTTAAGACCGCGCCGCCAAGCGCGTCGCAGAGGCTTTGCAGCTCATCAATCGCCGCGCACATAGCGTCGTTACGCACAAGCTGCCGCGCGCTTTCAAGCGTCTCGGCAATCGGCCCGCTAAGCTTTGAAAGACTGCCCAGCGCCTCACACTTCTCCCTTGAGAGCCCCGCGCCCTGACACAGCCGCGCCAGCTCATGCGCGTTTTTGTGCTCAATATAGCGCAGCGCCTGCTCCTCGAGAGCCGCCGGAAGACTGCACCAGCTCAAGAGCCCGGACACAAAGCCCATGTGAGAGAGGGTCAAAACATAGCGCTCAGAGAGCGTTTCAAGGCTCTTGCAGGCTAGAAGAACGGTTTCGCACTGACTATATACGTCAACATTGCCAATGCACTCCAGCCCAACTTGTGCAATTTCGCGAAACTCGCGGGAGCCGTGGGGCACACGGTAGACATTTTCAGTATAAAACAGCTTCGCGGGATTTTTGAGATCCACCGGCGCATTTTTCGCAATAGACAGGGTGACGTCCGGCTTCATCGCCAGAAGTCTCCCTCCCAAATCGGTAAAGGTTATTATAGGTGATTGGGGCAGAAAGTTTTTATATTCAAGATATATCCCATATTCCTCAAACTTATTGACCCGATATCTCTTATATCCATATCTCGAAAAGAGTCGGCGGAGCGCAAAGGCAGCCTGCTCTGACGGCGTTTCAAAATCTGCGTTCTCCATGGTTTTCTCCTTTTTACTTTAAGCGCGGGATTTTGCTCTCCCGACTTCGCCGATGCTCCCGAACACTTGTTCAGCTCCCCGGCTGTGTCTTATAATACACCATATGTACAAATTGGTCAATACTTTATTTCGCTAAATTAATAGATTATTAGCCGCCGCCTTTCGGCGCAATGCACAAGGCACTCAGCCGCCATCTTCGGCAAAAACACATTATAATATGTACAAATCCGACAACCTATGTTATAGTGTTCTCAGAAGGGGGGGCTTTGATGTACAAGATTTTCATAGTCGAGGACGAGCTGCTGATTCGGCAGAACATAAGAAACATAATCGAGAGCATTCAGGGGCCCTATGCCCTCACGGGGGAGGCCGCAGACGGCGAAATGGCGCTGTCCATGATGCAGGACATAATGCCTGACATCCTAATAACTGACCTCAAAATGCCATTTCTGGACGGTTTCGGGCTAATTCGCCACATCAAGGCCATAATACCTTGGCTGAAAATAATCATCATCAGCGGCTATGACGAATTCGAGTCGGCGCAGAAGGCAATCTCGCTCGGGGTGGATATGTACCTTCTAAAGCCCGTTCGCCGCGAGGAGCTGGAGGCTGCAATCTCAAAGGTCGTTCTGGGTCTGGACGAAAACCGCCACAAAAATTCCGCCCCCGGCGGCTACGATGAGGACGAGCTGCAATACGCGCTCCGACAGCACTTCGTCTCGCAGCTGCTCTATGGCAGCGTGGACACCGGCTATGTCCTAGAGCGCGCGCGCACGCTCGGGCTGGACGTCGTGCATCCGCTGTATCAAATCGCGATGTTCTATTTTGACGTCCACGACCACAAGCGGGAGGAGTTTCGCTCCGCGATTTTTTCGGTTCTCCACGAGCAAGACGCCCGTCTCTTCTACTTCAACGGCAGCGACCAGCTGACCGTCATCCTCTGCGGCGACAACAAAACGGCGCTCAACGAGGAGACCTATCAATTCATCAACATAACGCGGTATGCCCTTAGCTCCCTGTGCGTTCTAACAACCGTCGTCGGCAACATTGTAGAGCGGCTGAGCGCGATTCGCGACTCCTGCGCGGCGGCGGGAGCGATGATAAAAAAGGTGCGCAACATCGCCTCGGTAGAGATCATCGACATAAACGACACCGCCCAAATCGCGGCGGATATTGTCAGCTTCAGCGGTGTCTTTGACAGCAGTCTCTACAGCAAGCTGCAAGAGTGCGCCGAGGACGACATTCCCGCGCTCTTGGAAACATATTTCAACGGCGCAGACAGCGTCAAATTCAACAGCGTGCTCTATCGCTACTATGCTCTGGTGGACGTCCTGAAAATGGCGGTCTCTCTGGTTTGTGCCTCAAAGCCCGGCGCGGACAGCAAGGACGTCGCCGCAAGGCTCTCGGGCAGCCACGATATTTTTCTCGCCTCCGAGCGGCGGGACAGCTTTGAAAAACAGGCCGTCCAGCTCCTGAGCGAGGCTGTGCGCCTGCGCCGTGAGGGCTCCTCTCAGCCCAGACACAGCCACGTGATAAACCGCGCGAAGGAATATGTCGCAGAGAATTTCTGTGACCCAAACATCTCTCTCATAAGCACGGCAAGGTTCGTGGGCATGAGCCCCGCCCATTTCAGCACGATTTTCGCGCAGACCACCGGCACAAGCTTTATCAACTACCTGACCGCCATGCGCCTAAACCGCGCAAAGCAGCTGCTCACAGGGTCTGACATGAAGCTCTCGGCGATAGCCATGGACATCGGCTACAACGAACCGAACTACTTCAGCCACGTATTTAAAAAGGTCGAAGGAATCACACCGAAGGAGTACAGAAACAAATTTTTATAATCCGTCGCCTCCGGCGACTCAATTATCTGTCTTCTGTCCTCTCGCCTCTGTCCTCTGATTTAAGAGCTATTAACTGTGCGCCGAGGCGCACAGTTAATACGCTCTTAAATCAATAATATTCTGCGTGATAGTCTCCGAACTAAACGTCATCTCCGGGACATAGGTAAACTTCGTCGGCGTCTCCCCCGCCTCGAGACGCGAGATAATCGCGCTGACCCGCGGCCCGTGCAGGGGGTTGCATTCCACATTGAAGCTGATATCCCCCGCGAGTGTCAGCACTAGCCCGCGCCGCGATGCGTCGAAGGAGACTACGATAACTTCCTGCCCGGGCGTCAGACCCTCTTCCTTCAAAACGTCAATCGCGCCATAGGCCATGTTGTCGTTCTCGGCATAAATCACATTAAAATCAAGGTCAATATAGTGCCGCATCAGCTCCTGAGCCTTGGCTTGGGTGAACTCCCCGCTGTCACGCGCAACGAGATTCCAGTTCGAATTTCGGCTAAGCCCCTCGTCCAAACCGTTCGTCCGCCCTATCTGCGCGGAGGAGCCGATATTGCCCTGTAGATGAATTATGTTAACCGGTTCCTCGCCGAATCTCTCCTCCAGCCATTCTACAGCCCTGTCGCCCTCCCTGCGGAAATCAGAGCCTATCCAGCAGGTGAAGAGGCTCTCGTCCTCCACCTCAATCATGCGGTCGATTATAATAACGGGAATTCCGGCGTTCTGCGCCTCCTTGAGAACGGTGTCCCAGCCCAACTCCGTCGTCGGCGCGAGAACAATATAGTCGACGTCCTGCTGAATAAAGCTGCGAATGGCGTTAATCTGCCGCTCCTGCTTCTGCTGGGCGTCGTCAAAAATCAGCCTATAGCCGTTTGCCTCCGTGAAGGCCTCCTGCATACTCTTCGTATTTGCGGCTCTCCAATCGCTCTCCGCTCCCACCTGAGAAAAGCCGACCACAATCAGCTCGTCAAAATTATCGCTCTCCTGCACAGGAGCCTCGCGGCAAGCCGAAAGGCACAGCAGCAGCGCGGCAAGCACCGCGAAAACACTCTTTCTCATCCTTCACCCCACTGTTCCGGTTTTAGGTTCTTAGGCAGGAGAATGGAAACTGTCGTCCCCATCCCCGGCTCGCTTTCAAAGGAGAGTCCATAGTCCTCTCCGCAATAGAGCTTAATGCGCTTATGCACGTTCACAAGCCCCAGACCCGTGTGCCGATCCTCATAAATCCCGATCTGCAGAGCGCGCACCTGCTCGAGCGTCATGCCCGCGCCGTCGTCGGAGACCCGAAGAAGAATATCGTCTCCTCGGCTCTCCCCGGTGATTACGATATTCCCCGGCCCGCGCTTATTCTTCGTCCCGTGATACAGGGCGTTTTCCACCAGCGGCTGCAAGATGAGCTTGGGCGCCATGAAGCCCAGAAGCTCCTCCGGAATCTGAATCTCATAGTTCAAAATATCGCTGTAGCGAACCTGCTGAATCGCCAGATAGCTTGCCACCTGATCGCGCTCAGAGCGCAGGCTGATAATCTCCCGCCCCTTGCTCAGGGAGTTGCGGAAAAACACCGATAAGCTCGTGACCATCTTGACCACGTCCTCGTTGCGGCCGGTCTCCGCCAAAATCGCGATGGAGTCCAGCGTGTTATATAAAAAGTGCGGGTTAATCTGCGCCTGAAGCAGCTCCAGCTCCGCACGGCGCAGATATTCTTGATCCTCAATCTGCTTGGCCATCAGCGTATTTATCCGCGCGACCATCTCGTTGAAGCCCTCGTCAAGCATCTTAAGCTCCGTCGTCTCCGTCGCGACGGGCTCGAGGGAAAAGTCGCCGTCGCCCAGCCTTTGCGCCTTATTCGCCAGCAGCCCAATCGGATCCGTTATCCGCCGCGAGAGCCGCAGGGAGAAGAAAACCGCCATCGTAACAATCACCACGACCGCCGCGAGTGCACCCAGAGTAACCACCGTGACCTGCTGCCCGATAAGGCTCTGCACGTGCGCCAACTCGCGCACCTCGCCGTCAATATAGTCGTGCATATACTTCTCGATAAGAATGGTCAGTCCCGTCTCGCCCCTTATATTGCGCTCAAGCTGCTCCATGCGCTCGTCATAGCTCTCGGTCATCGCAATCTCAGTCATATACTCGCGGAGGTTCTCGCACATATTCAGCATACTGTCAATCCGCCAGCGGTTGTCCGTGAGCGTCGTCGTCTCCTCCAGCCGGTGAAGAACCCGAACGGCGGCGTCCAGCTCCCGCATCGGTAAATTTTCAACCAGCCTGTCCTCCTGCGGCAAAATCACAAAGTTATACATCTCAAGGTCGATGTTATTCTTAAAATCGGTGTTGAAATCCGCGGCGGTGTTTGCATTTTGAAGCGCGTTGCTATACTGCCGGCTGACGGACATGAGCATCAAAACAAGCGCGCCTATGATGATAAGCATGAGCGTGAAAACAAACGCCAGAAGCTTATACATCTGACGTTTTATACTCAGATCAACAGCGCCGCGAGCTGATTTTTCTCTTAGCTTTAGCTCTCTCATGTATGCCCTCTTAAGCCATCGTTTCTCTTATTGTACTATTTCACAAGCCGTTTTACAATAGTGTTAAAACAGTTTTTCAATCCATAGAGGCCACCGAAAGAAATTATCATTTTTTCAAAAGAAAACAGCAGTCTTTTCCCACCGCCCCCAAATTTTCGAAAATAGGTACAACATCTTAAAAAGAAAGCGAATGTTTTTCCGGATAACCCCCTATATAATAAGTATAGGTCGCAGCTTAATTTGCGCCGGCCTTACTATTTATTAATTTGGAGGAAAATATGAAAAGAGCTATTAGTTTGTTACTTGCAATGATGCTTATCTTCGCGCTGGCTGCCTGCGGTGGCGGCGGCAGTAAGCTCATCAAAGTCGGCATCATCAACAACCCGCCTTCCGAGTCCGGCTATCGTGAAGCCAACGTCAAGGACTTTGAGACAGTCTTCACCGAGGCAAACGGCTATGAGGCCAAGACCGCTTACAGCCTCAACAACGACGAGCAGCTCAACGCCGCTCAGCAGTTCATCACCGACGGCGTGGACTATCTGCTCATCTCCGCCGCCGCGACCACCGGCTGGGATAGCATCCTTGCCGATGCTAAGGAAGCCGGAATCAAGGTCTTCCTGTTCGACCGCAAGATCGACACCGACGAGAGCAACTATGAAGCCGCAGTCGTCTCCGACATGCGCCAGGAAGGCGAGACCGCCGTTGCTTGGCTGCTTGGTCAGGGTCTCGACGAATACAACGTCATACATATCCAGGGCGCCATGGGCTCCGACGCTCAGATCGGCCGCACCGGCCCGCTCGATGAGCTGTTTGCCGACGGCACAATGAATAAGGTTGTTCAGCAGACCGCCACTTGGGACGAAGCCGAGGCGAAGTCAATCGTCGAGTCGGTTATCAACTCCGGTGAGTCCTTCAACGTCATCTATGCCGAGAACGACGGTATGGCAAAGGGCGCCGTTGCCGCTCTTGACGAGGCCGGCATCACCCACGGCGTGGGCGGAGACGTCATCATCATGGGCTTCGACTGCAACAAGTGGGCGCTTGAAGAGCTGCTCGCGGGCAACTGGAACTATGACGGCCAGTGCAGCCCCTTCCAGGCCGAAGTTATCAGCGGCATGATCAAGACCCTTGAGGACGGCGGCTCTCTCACCGCAAAGACCGTTATCTCCGAGGAGAAGGGCTTTGACGCGACGACCATCACCCAGACCGACATCGACACCTACGGGCTTGGTTAAGTATTAGGGCACGCTGCAAGCTGACCCTCTTCGGTCAGTTTGCAGCTGGCACAATAAAAAAATATCAGTCACGGCGCACGGTGCGGACAAATCAATCTGCTTGCATCGTGCGCCGCGATAGATTTGAGGTGAAGGAGTATGGACAAGGACACTGTCTTGCAGATGACAAACATATGCAAGGCTTTTCCGGGCGTAAGAGCGCTTCACAACGTGAGCTTCACGCTCAACAAGGGCGAGATTCACGCCCTCATGGGCGAGAACGGCGCCGGAAAATCAACGCTCATAAAGGTTCTTACGGGCGTTTATCACAAGGACGCCGGTCAGATAAACGTTGCGGGAATTGACAGGGAAATCAACATAAAATCCCCGCAGGAATCGCAGAATCTGGGCATAAGCACGGTCTATCAGGAGATCACGCTCTGCCCGAACCTCACGGTTGCGGAAAACATCTTCATCGGGCGCGGCAAGTATAATTTCGTGAACTGGCGCTCAATGGAAATTAAAGCCGGAGAAATATTAGATAATCTCAAAATCCCGGCAAGACCCAAGCAGCAGCTGGCAAGCTGCTCTCTGGCAGTGCAGCAGATGGTTGCCATAGCCCGTGCCGTGGATATGGATTGCAAGGCGCTCATACTGGACGAGCCGACCTCTTCTCTGGACGAGAAGGAGGTTTCAATGCTCTTCTCCCTTATGCGCGACTTAAAATCCCGAGGCGTGGGCATTGTTTTTGTAACCCACTTCTTAGAGCAGGTCTATGAGGTCTGCGACAAAATAACCGTCCTGCGTAACGGCGAGCTTGTCGGCGAATATGCCGTCAAGGATCTGCCCCAGGTAGAGCTTGTCGCAAAGATGATGGGCAAGGAGCTTGGAACTCTCTCCGAGCTTCACAAGCGAGAGGTAGCACAGGACGACGCCGAGGCCCCGGTCTATGAGGCCGAGCAGCTCTCCAGTGCAGCGGGCGTGCGCCCCTATAACTTTAGAATAAGCCGCGGCGAGGTAAACGGCTTCACGGGGCTCTTAGGCTCCGGCCGCAGCGAGAGCGTGCGGGCTATCTTCGGCGCAGATAAAGTAACCGGCGGAAATATAAGACTCAATGGAAAACCAACGCGCATCTCAAAGCCCATTCAAGCTATGAAAAGCGGCATCGGCTATCTCGCTGAGGACCGCAAGGCGGATGGTATTTTGCCCGATCTGACCGTCAAGGAAAACATAATCATCGCCCTGCAAGTCATGAAGGGCTTCTTCCGTCCCCTCTCCCGCGCCGAGGCTAATGCCTTTGCTGATGAATACATAAAGCTTCTGGACATCAAAACCGCCTCCATGGACACCCCCATCAAATCTCTCTCCGGCGGCAACCAGCAAAAGGTAATTCTCGCGCGCTGGCTGCTCACCCACCCGCAGTATCTGATTCTGGACGAACCCACGCGCGGAATTGACGTCGGCACCAAGGTTGAAATCCAAAAGCTGGTCTTCAAGCTCTCTGAGGACGGCGTCGCCGTCACCTTCATCTCCTCCGAGATTGAAGAGATGCTGCGCCTGTGCTCGCGCCTAATCGTCATGCGCGACAGGCAGATTGTCGGGCAGCTTTCCGGCGACGAGATAACCCAGGACAGCGTAATGAAAACAATTGCGGGAGGTGGAGCTTGATATGAAAAAGAAAGCTAGCTCTGTTGAGACCGGCGAGCTTCAAATAAAAAACAAGGGCGACTATTCCCAGCTTCTCATTCCGCTCATCTCCCTGCTCGTTCTGATTATCTTCAACGTAATCCGCGACGTCGGTTTCTTCAATATCTCTATCATATCAAACAATCAGGGATACAAGGTGCTCTCGGGCAACATCATCAGCATCTTAAACGGCGCGTCTGAGCTTGCGATTCTGGCGATGGGCATGACCCTGGTCACGGCGGCCTGCGGCGGACAGGACATAAGCGTCGGCGCGGCGGCGGCAATCGCCGGAAGCGTCTTCGTAAAAATCCTGCGCGGCGGCGGCGCGATAACCCCCGGACTCGTTATAGTCGCGTTTCTGGCCTGCTGCGCCGTGGCGGTCGTCTTCGGCGCCTTCAACGGCACTCTGGTCGCGGTGTTCAATATCCAGCCCATGATCGCAACGCTTATTCTCTTCACCGCCGGGCGCTCCATTGCCTACTGGATAAACGGCGGGGCTACCCCCACGGTTACCAGCCCCATTATCAACGCCTTGGGCGGCTTTATCCCGGGCGTTCCGGTTCCAACGCCAATCTTTATCGTCGCCATATGCGGCATAATCTTCGCACTCCTGTTTAAATTCACAAACCTCGGCCTCTACACTCAGGCCGTCGGCATCAACCACCGCGCCGCGCGCCTCAACGGCATCAACACCACCTGGGTAAAACTGCTCAGCTTCATGATTCTCGGAATCTGCTGCGCGGTCTCCGGCGTTATTGCCGTAGGCAGGCTGGGGCTTATAAACCACGAAACCCTGCTTCTGGAAATCGAGATGGACGCGATTCTGGCGGTGGCAATCGGCGGAAACGCCCTCGGCGGCGGAAAATTCAAGATGGCAGGCTCCGTCCTCGGCGCTTACGCGATTCAAACCCTCACGACAACGCTCTACGCCATGAAGGTGCCCTCCACCTCAATCAAGGCATATAAGGCCGTCGTAATTATCCTTATAGTTCTGCTCGGTTCTCCCGTATTCAAAGAAGCCGCAAATAAAATAAAATTGCGCTTTACAGGCGGCAAAGAACCTGTTACAGTGGAGGGTAAGTAGTTATGGGAATATTGAAAAAAACTGACGGCAGGCTTTCTTCCCGCCGCGAACCGATTACAGACACAAGGCTTCTGCTCACCGTAACCATCTACATTTTCTTCGCGATGTATATCATGTCAATATTTGTCTGGGGCGGCGGCTTCCGCAGACCTCAGCAGCTCTTTGATATGCTCAACAACAACGCCTCCTTGATAGTTGTCGCCTGCGGACTTACAATAGTCATGATAACCGGCGGCATCGATATCTCCGTCGGCGGCATAACCGCTCTCGTGGCAATGACCTGCGCGGTTCATTTAGATAACGGCGGCACTGTCTGGAGCGCCTTGGCAATATCGCTCGGCATAGGACTTGCCTTCGGACTTGTCCATGCCACGCTCATCGCCTACATGGAGATTCAGCCCTTTATTGTCACGCTGGCGGGAATGTTCTTCGCCCGAGGCATGACAACCGTCGTGAGCGTCAACCCGCACACGGTGGAAAACGCTCAATTTCTCGCACTCAAAGAATCTGCAATACAAATACCCTTTCTGGGGCACACGGCTAACAACGGCAACCTCATCCCCGCAAAGATTGAATACGGCGTAATAATCGCGCTCATTGTAGTCGCCGTGGTGTTCATCCTGCTGCGCTGGGCGCGGCTGGGGCGAAATTTCTATGCCGTCGGCGGCAATAACCAAAGCGCCCTGATGCTGGGCATCAACGTCAAGCGCACAAAATTCTTCGGCTACCTTATCAGCGGTCTGCTCTCCGGAATCGGTGGCTTCGTCTTCCTGATGCACACGGGCGCGGGCAACGCCGCGAACGCCACGGGTGCTGAAATGAACGCGATTGCCTGCGCGATAATCGGCGGCACCCTGCTCACCGGCGGCGTCGGAAGCGTCATAGGAACCTTCTTCGGAGTTCTGACGCTCACGACAATAAAATCAATAGTCATAGCGTCCGGCCTAAACGAGCCTTGGTGGCAGAGTATAACAACGGGCGCAATGCTGTGTTTCTTCATTCTCCTCCAGAGTGTAATCCTCTCCGGCCGCGGTCAGAAAGGCTCTACCGAGCAGATTGAATGAGTTATTATTATTTTTCGTAGAAATGTAAAGGGGTGCAAGTATGGCAAATCAAGCGGAAGGAAAGCTCATAGCCGAGGGAGCCACTTATCTGGGAATTGAAATGGGCTCAACGCGCATAAAGGCAGTGCTCACAGACGGTTCCGGAAATGTTCTGGCTTCCGGCGGCTGCGATTGGGAAAACAAATTTGAAAACGGTTTCTGGACCTATAGTCTGGATGGTATTTGGGAAGGACTGCGCGAATGCTACAGGCAGCTTGCGCAGGATGTAACTGACCGCTACGGTGTCAAGCTCGAGACTCTGGGCGCTATCGGCGTCTCCGGCATGATGCATGGCTATATGCCTTTCGACAAATACGACAAACTCTTAGTGCCCTTCCGCACCTGGCGCAACACAACCACCGCCGAGGCTGCCGAGAAGCTGACAAATCTCTTCGCCTTCAATGTCCCTCAGCGCTGGAGCGTCGCCCATCTCTATCAGGCAATTCTAAACGGCGAGCCTCACGTCGGCGAAATCGAATATCTCATGACCATTGCCAGCTACATTCATTACCGCCTCACCGGCGAGCGCGTCGCCGGAATCGGCGAGGCCTCCGGTATGTTCCCCATTGACAGCGACACGAGGCGCTATGACGCCGTTATGCTGCGCAAATTCGACAAGCTCGTGGCGGGCTCGGAGCTGAAGCGCCCTCTGGCGTCGCTCCTTCCGAATGTGCTTCCGGCGGGCTCTTACGCCGGCAGCCTGACGGCTCAGGGCGCGATGCTGCTCGACCCGACCGGCACGCTCAGACCCGGAATGCTCCTCTGTCCGCCGGAGGGCGACGCCGGAACGGGAATGGTCGCAACAAACTCCATAGCCGCGCGCACCGGAAATGTCTCCGCCGGCACCTCAATCTTCCTCATGGCGGTGCTCGAGAAACCGCTGCGCGGTCTGCACATGGAAGTCGACATAGTCACGACTCCCACCGGAAGGCCTGTGGCAATGGTGCACTGCAACACCTGCACCTCAGAGATTGACGCTTGGATAAAGCTCTTCGGCGAGGTTATCAGCGCCGCCGGCGTCAAGCTTTCAAAGTCCGAGCTCTACAGTCTCATGTATCATCTGGCTATGGATTCCGACCCCGATTGCGGCGGTCTGCTCGCCTATAACTATCACGCCGGAGAGCCTATAACGGGCTTCGAGGCCGGCGTTCCCCTCTTCGTGCGCCGCCCGGACGCTATGTTTAACCTCAAAAACTTTATCCACGCCCAGCTCAACTCCGTCGTCGCAACGCTGCGGTTTGGCATGGACATTCTCAAGGCTGAGGGCGTCGTTCTCGACAACCTCATGGGACACGGCGGCTTCTTCAAGGTAGCCTCCGTGGGTCAGCGTATCATGTCCGCCGCGCTCGAAATACCCGTTTCCGTCATGAGCACCGCCGGCGAAGGCGGTCCTTGGGGCATGGCGCTGCTTGCGGCCTATCGGAAAAACAAGGCAAAGGGCGAGAGCCTCGATGAATACCTCGATAAGGAAATCTTCTGTTCCTCCCCGAGCCAGACAATAATGGCGGAACGCGACGCCATAGACGGCTTTGAGGTTTTCCTTGACAAGTACAAAAAAGGCCTGCCCATCCTCCGCAAGGCGGTAGACACTCTAACTTAGTATTAAAATTTATTTTGCCCTGCGGGGCAAAACTCTACGAGGTGTTTAAAATGCTAAAAGATTATGAATTTTGGTTCGTAACAGGAAGTCAGTTCCTCTATGGCGACGAGGCGCTGCGTCAGGTCGCCGCCGACTGCGAAATAATCGTCGACGCACTCAACAAAAGCGGCTCCCTCCCCTGCAAGCTCGTCAACAAGACCACCGTCGTTACCAACAAAAGCGCGGTGGACATAGTCCGCGAGGCAAATTACGACAGCTCTTGCGCGGGCATCATCACCTTCTGCCACACCTTTTCCCCGTCCAAGATGTGGATCAACGCCCTCGGCGCCCTTCAAAAGCCGTGGCTTCACTTCCACACCCAGTTTAACGAGCTGATCCCGAACGAAGAGATCGACATGGACTACATGAACCTGCACCAGTCCGCGCACGGCGACCGTGAGCACGGCTTCATCGGCGCGAGAATGCGCCTGCCGCGCAAGGTCGTGGTGGGCTATTGGAAAGACGCTTGCGTCCAGAACAAAATCGGCCGCTGGATGCGAGCTGCCGTCGGCGCGGCGGTCTCAAAGGACCTCAAGGTCATGCGCTTCGGCGACAATATGCGCGAAGTCGCCGTCACCGAGGGCGACAAGGTCGAGACCCAGATTAAGCTCGGCTGGCAGGTGAACACCTGGGCAGTCGGCGACTTGGTCGCCGTGATGGACGCCGTAACCGAGGCCGAAATCGACGCCAAAATGGCGGAATACAAGGAAAAATACGATTTCGCGACCGACGATATCGCCACTGTGCGCTATCAGGCAAAAGAAGAAATCGCGATGAAGAAAATGCTCGACTCCGAGGGCTGCAAGGCGTTTTCAAACAACTTCCAGAACCTCTGGGGCATGGAGCAGCTGCCCGGACTTGCCACTCAGAACCTTCTTGCCTCCGGCTACGGCTACGGCGGCGAGGGCGACTGGAAGGTCGCCGCGATGACCGCTATTATGAAGGCAATGGGCGAGGGCCTCGGCGGCGGCAGCGCCTTCATGGAGGACTACACCTATGACCTCAAAAACGGTATCTCTCTCGGCGCACATATGCTTGAGGTCTGCCCCACCCTCGGCTCGGGCAAAGCGAAAATTGAAGTTCACGCTCTGGGAATCGGCGACCGCAAGCCCCCCGCGCGCTTAGTCTTCGAGGGTAAGGCCGGAAAGGCAATCGTCGCCAGCCTCATAGACATGGGCGGCAGACTGCGCCTGCTCGTTCAGGACATCACCTGCGTTAAGCCCACTCAGACGATGCCGAACCTGCCCGTGGCGCGCGTCATGTGGAAGCCGGAGCCGGACCTCGCCGTCGGCGCGGAGTGCTGGATTCTCGCGGGCGGCGCACACCACACGGTGCTCAGCTACGACTGCGACGCTGAAATGCTGCGCGACTGGGCGCGGATGATGGACATTGAATTCGTCCATATTAATAAGGACACCTGCCCCACAAAACTTGAAGAGGAGCTGTTTCTCGCGGACCTCGCGTGGAAACTGAAATAGAAAAAGCCCATGCTGGAAGAACTAAAAGAACAGGTACTGCGCGCAAATCTCCTTTTGCCTGAACACCGTTTAATTACCTTCACTTGGGGCAATGTCAGCGGAATCGACCGCGAGAGCGGACTCATGGTAATCAAGCCCTCCGGCGTCGAATACGACGGCATGGTCTCCGACGATATGGTCGTCGTCAGCCTCGAGACCGGCGAAGTCGTCGAGGGACGCTACAAGCCCTCCTCCGACACGGACACCCACCTCGAGCTCTACCGCGCCTTCCCGAACATCGGCGGCATAGTCCACACCCACAGCCGCTGGGCAACGGTTTTTGCGCAGGAAAAAAGCGGCATACCCCCCCTCGGCACCACCCACGCAGACTATTTCTACGGCGAAATCCCCTGCACCCGCCTCATGACTGCTGAGGAAATCTCCGGCAGCTATGAGCTGGAAACGGGAAAGGTCATTGTCGAGACCTTCCGCGATAAGGACCCCGACGCTATACCCGCCGTCTTAGTTGCCAGCCACGGCCCCTTCGTCTGGGGAAAGAACCCCTTAGAGGCGGTGCACAACGCCGTTGTAGTTGAGGAAGTCGCCTTCATGGCGTGGCACGCTCTCATTTTTAACCCCGAGCTCCCCCCTATGCAGCAGGAGCTTCTCGACAAGCACTACCTCCGCAAGCACGGCAAAAACGCCTACTACGGGCAGGGATAATTACTTTAAATCACAAACAAGCGAGAGTCGAACCCATCGCGGGTTCGACTCTCGCTTGTCTATCAATAGTTGGGGCAGACCACATTGCGCCAGCGGCAAAGCCTTCCCCATAAACGCCACTTTACTTAAATATCGCAAGCTGGGCGTCCAGCGCGGCGGCCTGACTTGCCAATTGGGCGCTCGCGGCGGAGCTCTCCTCGGCGGTGGCGGCATTTGTCTGAATCACGCTTGAAATCTGATCCATGCCTACGGTAACTTGGGCGATAGACATTTGCTGCTGCTTGGTCGCCTCGTCGATTTCGGTAACGCTGCTCGTAACCGTGCGCACAAGCTCTGCCAGCGCCATAAAGGTCTTGTTCGCATCCTCGGCAATTTCAACTCCCTCATGCACCTTTGAAACAGCACCTTCTATCAGGCGGCTGATCTCATTGCCCGCCTCGGCGCTTTGATTCGCGAGAGAGCGAACCTCCTCCGCAACAACCGCAAAGCCCTTGCCGTGAACGCCCGCGCGCGCCGCCTCGATTGATGCGTTGAGCGCGAGAATGTTCGTGTTAAAGGCAATGTCGTCGATTAGCTTCATGTTCTCGGATATTCTTTCCGAAGCCTCGCCGATTTCGCCGATTGCGGTCATCATTCGCTCCATTTGACGCTCTCCGCGCTCTGCTCCCGAAAGCGCTTCGTTTGCAACGCCCCGCGCGTTTCTCGCGCTGTCCGCCGCCTGCGAAACGCGCGATTTTATGTCCGCCATCGTCGCGTTCAGCTCCTGCATAGAGGCCGCCTGCATAGAGGCGCCCGTCGCCAGATTCGTCGAGCCGGAGGCAATCTGCGTGGCGCTCGAGTCAACCCTCCCGCTGGAGTCTATCACAAGCTCAAGCGTCCCCGTCATCGTGGCTTGGAAGCGCAGAAACGCCTGTTTCAGCCGCGCAAAGTCACCGGCATAGTCGCCGTGAAGCTGCGTGTTTAGCTTGCCCTCCGACATACTCCCGAGCACAAGCGCCATCTCGTCTATATACTGCTGATAAAGGTTCAGCTGATTTAGCGCAGACTGCATATTGCGGCAGATTGCGCCCATTTCATCTCGCCCGCGCAGCAGCTTCTCCTTGATGGAAAGCTTCAAATTACCGTCCGCGATTCCCTTCGTGACTCGAATAACATCGCCCAGCGACACACTCATGCTGATCGTTATGTACAGGCAAAGCCCCGCGAGAACGGCGGCAATCGCGATAACCGCGATTGTCAGCATACGCTCAACATTGGCGGCGGCGGAGTCGGCATCGGAGAGAACCTTCGCCCAGTAATCGTTGGCTTGCCTAACCGTTTCGTCAATCATCTCGCGGTGACTTTGATACGACTGCTGAAGCGCGTCATAGGCCGCGGAGATTTCGGCGTCATTCCCGGAGTGCACCGCAGGGACAACGCGCTCAAAAAACGCATTGAAAAACTCCGTCCCATATCTGTAGGCGTCCTGCACAAACACTTCGTTTAGGCTGCCGAATTCGGGTATCGCCGTCTGCCAGTAAACGTTTCGTTCGTTATAGGTTTCTTGCAATGTCGTCATATTCGCGACTATGTCCTCGCGCTCGGCAGCGTCGTTCGTAACTTCATAGCGCAGCGCGTAAGCATAGGACTCAATGACATATTCCGGCGGCGGCAACACGTCGGCAATCAGTTCGTTTGCAAGCAATATCTCATCGTAATATTCGCTGCCGATTGCGACCTCTTCATCCAGCCGCGCCGTTACCAGCCACACCGCAATAACTGCAACGACAGATAAAATTACGGACAAGGCCATTTTAAGTTTAAAAGACATCGCTTACAGCTCCTTTTTTACAAAAAAAAGACGCCCGCCGCACCGTTTTTGTAAACAAAAAGCAGTGCGATGCAAGCATCGTCGGTTACACCAATAAACATTGTACTGCGATTCGACAACCTTGTCAATAACAAAACCACCCCCGCCGCTATAATTTAGATATATTTAATAGTATTTCTATTAATATTTATTAAAAATGTCATCCCAACTTTCTATCTAATATCTAATATCTAATATCTAATATCTGTTATCTATATATCTGTCGCCATTTTCCGAGCCGCGACATAAATTGTAGTATCCGACATTAGGCCGCTTGGCGGGCGGATTGTGGACAAAACGATTTCGGAGGCGAGGCTTATGGCTACCTTTAGAGTAAATAACTATACTTCTTTTATGAACGCGATTAACTTTATAGACCCTTTTTCTGGTACCAATATCATTTTAACCGGCAGCTTCGATTTATTTTCGACAGTTAGCCTCATAACTCAAGGCGACTACACGATCACCTCCGAAGAGGGCTCTACTTACACTATAAAGCGCGGAGCAGACGTAACCGGTCAACTTCTTAGAGTCCCGTCCACCTCAACGCTTACGATTTCAAACGCTGTTATCGACGGCAACGGAATCAGGGCTGATGAAAACGGATATCTGGGACTCATTTTAAACTACGGCGACCTAACCCTAAACCGCGGCGCGGTGCTGCAAAACAACAATGTCGCCATGTTTGAAAGGGGAACGGGCGGCGCTATTACCAATTACGGCAACCTGAGAATGAATTCCGGCTCGGTGATACGAAATAACTACTGCTGGATGAGCGCCGGGGCTATTCTCAACGAGGGCAGCGGCACATTCAGGCTCAGCGGCGTGGAAATTAGCGGAAACTACGGCGACGCCAGCGGGATTACAACCACAAGTAACACCGAAAACACCATTGAAAACTGTACTTTCTTTAACAACTCCGCCGATTACGGCGGCGTCATTGAGATGACAGACGGCGTACTAAATATGTCCGGCAGCGAAATATCCGAAAACTCCGGCTCCGAGACCATCTTAATTAATGAGGGCGCCGCCTTTAACCTGATGAACACCTCTATAAAAAACAACGAAGCCTTATATAACGGCGGCGGCCTGACGAACAGAGGGACTACCAACATCACAGACTGTGAGATAAGCTTTAACACCTCAGAAAACGCCGGCGGCGTTATGAATTTGTCCACCGGCGTCCTCACGATAAGCGGCAGTGAGATCAGCAATAACTCCGTAACCCAAAACGGCGGCGGAATCTGGAATGCTGAAAACGGTGTTGTAACAATAAACAATAGCACAATCAGCTCTAACACCGCCGCTGTGGACGGCGGCGGTATAGTCGCCGACGGAAAAACAACCACTCTAAGAAACTCGGCCATATACGGCAACAGCGCCGTTCGCAACGGCGGCGGACTCATTGATTACAACGATATTAGCATTGATGAAAAAACGCAAATCACAAATAACAACGCCGGCAGCGATGGCGGCGGAATCTATCTGTCCAGCGACTCGCTGATACTGAACGGTCAGGGGCAAGTCACGGGCAACACCGCAGGGCGCGACGGCGGCGGCGTATATATTGCCGGCGGCGAGCTGGATCTCACATATCAAGCGCAAATTTCGGGCAACACCGCCCTAAACGACGGCGGCGGAATCTATCTGTCCGGCGGCAAGCTTTTTGCCGGGTCAGGGCAAATTACAAACAACACAGCCGTCGGCAACGGCGGAGGGATAGGAACTTCATACGACAATTTGATCAACCTGAGCGTGGATCAATACGTCACGTTCTCCGGAAACCGCGCCAGTCAGGCATATCAAATAGCCACGGAGGACATTGCCCTGCACGAGGCGACAATTAAAACAAACAGCTTCTCCAGCGGCTTTGAATACGGCTACAACAACTTCGATATCAGCTACACTAAGGGTACTCCCTACACTACTAACGCCGTTATAACCGCAACTAAGACGGCTCAGGGCGCAGCCCTGCCCGAGGGGCAATTCGACTTCGGGCTCTTCAATAGCTCCGGCGCAATGGTCGCCACCGCAAGCAACGTCGGGGGGGTTATCACCTTTCCCGCGCAGAGCTTCACGGGGCTGCAAGCGGGGACTCATAACTACACAATACGCGAGATTACGCCGAGCGGAAACCACTGGACAGTGGACGGCTCGTCTTATCCCGCCGCCGTAACAGTCAGCATTGACCCCGGCACGGGTCTTCCGACGGCTTCGGTGAGTTATCCGGGCGGAGGAGCCAACTTCGTCAATACCTATAACCCCGATCCAACCTCCGCCGATATTGTCGCCTACAAGGTGTTCAACAACTGGGACTCCGAGGAAAAGACCTTTTACTTCGTCCTTGACGACGGATTTTACGAGGAAATCACCGAGAACGTAGGCGGCGTAATCACTTTTCCGAATCACTCTTATGAGGAGACGGGCGAGTATCATTACACCGTCAGCGAATACTCTCGGTCGGGCTCGGGCTGGATAGTGGACGGCAGAACCTATCCCGTCACCGTAATTGTCACCGACAGCGGCGGACAGCTCATAAGCGAAGTGACTTATCCCGAGGGCAGACCGGTCTTTGAGAATACCTACGCCCCAACCCCGGCCTCCGCCGTAATAACCGCACACAAGACGCTCAACAACTGGCCTCTTGAGGAGGAAAAGGCTTTTGAATTCGGCCTCTACGACGCGGCGGGGCAGCTTGTGGAAACCGCCCAAAACTCCGGCGGCGTGGTCACTTTTCCGCAGCTGCAATATAACCTGCCGGGCACTTTTAACTACACCGTTCGCGAACTTACGCCCTTAGGCTCCGGCTGGATCACGGACGAGAGCATTTTCCCCGCCACCGTAACAGTCACCGACGAGAACGGAATACTCAGAAGTGAGGTAAACTATCCCGAGGGAGAGCCCTCCTTCGTCAACACCTATTATGCAAGACCCATCACTCTTGGCCTTTACGCAAACAAGGAGGTCACAGGAGCCGAGCTTCCCGCGGGAGCCTTTAGCTTTGGAATCTTCGACGAAAGTGGCAACGAGATAGCCAGCGGGGTCAATGACGCGGACGGACAAATCAGCTTCTCGAGGTTTACCATCGAAACAGCGGGTACCTACAACTATACTTTCCGCGAGACTACACCCTCCGGCGGCGGGTGGACTACGGATTCGACAGTTTTTCCCATGGAGCTTCTAATATACGACATAGGGGCTGGGAGATTGATCGCAAGGCCGATGTATCCCGAGGGCTACCCCACCTTCGTCAATACCTTTCAGCCGTCGCCGTCGTCTGTGACGCCGCAGGCGAAAAAAACGGCCGCCGGCAAAACGCTGACGGCAGGTCAGTTTGAGTTCGGACTCTTCAATGTCAGCGGCGAGAACGTCTCCGTCGCCGCAAACGACGCAGACGGAAACGTCATCTTCCCGGCTCTGACCTTCGACGCGGCGGGGACCTATTACTACACAATCCGCGAGCTTACTCCCTCCGGCGGCGGCTGGACAACGGACTCAAGCTCATATCCCGCCGTCGTCACCGTAAGCTTAGACCCCGCCACCGGTCAGCTCTCGGCGGCAATCGACTACCCGTCCGGAGAGCCCTCCTTCGTCAACACCTATAGCTCTTCTCCCGGCTTCGCGGATATAACCGCCTACAAGGTGCTGGAGAATTGGGACTCTCAAGAAAAGGTCTTCGACTTCGGACTCTACGACGCAGGCGGGCAGCTTGTACAGCTTGCGCAAAACTCCGGCGGCGTAATCGACTTTCCGCAGCTGCATTATGACGCCCCCGGCGAGTATAGCTATACAGTTCGCGAAATCACCGCCTCCGGCGGCGGCTGGACAACGGACTCAAGCTCATATCCCGTCCTTGTAACTGTCGTCAATGAGGACGGCGAGCTTATCAGCGAGGTAACGTATCCCGAAGGCCAGCCGACCTTCTACAACACCTATTCCCCCGGTCCCGGCCCCGGCGCCGCGCGCTTGAGCCTAACCGCAAATAAGCAGGCAACCGGCGCCGCGCTGAGTCTGGGGGCCTTCGACTTCGGCGTGTTCGACGAAAACGGCAACCGAGTCTCTCTTGCCACCAACGACGAAAACGGCAGCATCAACTTCCCGGATTTAAGCTTCGGCCATGTCGGAACCTATAATTACACCATCCGCGAGCTTACGCCCTCCGGGGACGGCTGGACAACGGACTCAAGACAAATCCCGGCAACAATCACGGTCAGCGATACAGGGGAAAAGGACTTGACCGCAACTGTATTCTATCCGGAAGAGCCTCCGATTTTCTATAACAGCTATCTAATCCCGCCGATCCCGCCGGTGACGCCGGCTGTAGCGCGAATTCATGCCGTCAAGCATATCATAGACTGCTGCCTGCGCGAGGGCGTCTTCAGCTTCGGCCTGTTTGACAGCACCGGCAAGCTCGTGGCGCAAGCCTCAAACGACGCTGCGGGGGACGTGCGCTTCTCGCTGACGTTCGATACCGCCGGGCAATACTCCTATACCATGCGCGAGCTAAAAACCTCCGCGAGAGGCTGGCGGCTCGATACCCGCGAGTATCCGGTCAGCGTCGCTGTCGCCGACGTCGGCGGAAAGCTGGCGGCTCTCGTCGACTACCCCAACGGAATCCCCGTCTTCGTCAACCTCCGCTGCCCCTGCCATCGCTAATGGTCAATTAAAGGCATCGCGCTTTTGCGCGACAAAATTTAAATCATCGCGAAGCGATACATTCATTGTCAATTCTCAATTCTCAATTTTCAATTATCCTTCCCCCCACGCCTCATACAGCCCATCCAACTCCCCACTCAGCCGCGCTTCCTCCTCATCAAGCTCCAGCAGCTTCACATAGTCGCTCGAGAACTCCTCCCTCAATCGGTCAATCTCTGCAAGCCGCGCCTCGAGCGTGCCTATCTCCCGCTCAAGCCTCGCCAGACGCTTCTCCGCGTCCCTGGGCGAGGTTTTTTTAACCCTCTCGCCCTTCTTCCCCGGCTTCTCCCGCGCCGGAGCCTTGACGTGCAGCTCCTCCTGCCGAGCGCAATACTCGCGATACTCCGCATAAGTCCCGCGAAAATCCCATAAAACCCCGCCGGAGAGCACCCAAAGGCGCGTCGCGAACTTCTCTATAAAATACCGGTCGTGCGAGACAAAGAGCAGAGCCTCCTCATAGTCGTCCAGCGCACTCTCGAGCCACTCGCGGCTCATAATATCCAGATGGTTCGTCGGCTCGTCGAGCAGAAGAAAGTTCGTCTCCCGCCGCATTAGAATACACAGCCTCAAGCGGCTTCTCTCCCCTCCGGATAGCGCCGACACGGGCTTAAATACGTCCTCGCCGGAAAACTTAAAGCTCCCCAGCCTGTCCCGCGCCTGCTGCACAGAGCAGTTCTCCTCATAGAGAATCGTGTCCAGCACCGAGCGCTCCGGGTGCTCAAAATGTATAATCTGCGGCAGATATGCCGCCCGCACGGACGGCCCCATCCGCACTAAACCCTCGTCCGGCTCCTCGAGACCCATCACAATAGACAGAAACGTGCTCTTGCCCGCGCCGTTGTCGCCGAGCAGCGCGACCCGCTCCCCGCCCTCGATAATCAGCTCCAGCCCGCTAAAGAGCCGCCTAGTCCCAAAGCTCTTACTCAGGCCGTCCACAACCAAAACCTCGTCACCGGAGAAGGCTCGCTCGGCAAACTTGACCTTCATCTCCCGCTCCTTCTTCGGCCTGTCGGTACCCAGCTTCTCGCGCCGCCGTTCCATGGATTTCGCGCGCTTAAACATCGCGTCGTTGCCCAGAAACGCCCAGAGCCGAAGCCGCTCGCTCGCCTGCTTGAGCCGCTCTCGTTCCGCCTGCTCCTTCTCATATTTCTTCAGCTGCTCGTCGTAACGCCGCGCCTTCTCCGCGACATAAAAGCTATAGTTCCCGCTGTAAAAAAATGCCTTCCCGTCCTCAAGCTCGATAATCCGTCGGGCAGTCACGTCCAGAAAATATCGGTCGTGCGAGACTATGAGCGCCGTGCCGGAAAACCGCTTTAAATACTCCTCCAGCCACTCCGTCGCGTGCAAATCAAGGTGGTTCGTCGGCTCGTCGAGCAGCAAAATGTCCGTGTCCTCAAGAATCAGCCGCGCGAGATTCACCCTCGTGCGCTCCCCGCCGGAGAGCTCCGAGAAGAGCTGCTCGCGCATCTTCGCCGGTATATCCAGCCCGTTCGCGACGCGGTTTCGCTCCGCCTCCGCGCCATAGCCGCCCAGCCGCTCAAACTCCGCCGACGCCTCGCCGTATTCCTCCAAAGCATCCTGCCCCTGTGCCAGCTTCTCCGAAAGCTCCTGAATGCGCGCCTCCAGCTCAAAAATCCGCCGCTGCGCGTGCCTCAAAACGTCCTCGACCGTAACTTCTTCCGCATACTCCGGCAGCTGACTCAGCAGCCCCACGCGGCAGCCCCCGCGCACATAGACCCCGCCCTCGTCCGGCAATAGCTCGCCGGTAAGCAGCCGAAAAAGCGTAGTTTTCCCCGCGCCGTTTTTACCCAGAATGCCAATGTGCTCCCCGTGCAGCACCTCAAAGCTCAGAGCGTCGAGTATATTTTTATCCTGCTCAAAGCTCTTTACTAATTTGTTTACTGAAACATCCGTCATACAAAACCCAACTTCTCTAATCTCTTTTACTAAACAGCGTTCACCGTCTTCGTCATTGCGGGCTCCCGTTTCCGTCATTGCGGGCTCCCGTCTTCGTCATTGCGGGCTCGACCCGCAATCCCCCCGTAATCTGAGGGGATTCCGTGTCAAGCACGGAATGACGGTGTGGAGTCGCACGGAATGACGGCGGTTGCTTTCGTCCTTGCAGACGGTTTCTTTCTAATTGCGGTTTACATAATTTATCCACCCAGCAGTGTCGTCAAAACTGCGTGTGCCTTGGGCGCGGCGAAGGCCAGCCCGCTACCGGCGTTTTCACTTATCACAACAAAGGCAAGCGGCTGCGTTTCCTCATCTATAAAACCGACAAACCAAGCGTGGCTCGTCCCGTCGCCGACCTCCGCCGTGCCGGTTTTGGCATACATCGTTACGCCGTCTATTGTTATCAGCGGAGACGCCCCTTCATAGGCATAGACCACATTATAATTCATCATCTCACGCAGCTTTGCGGCGGTTTCCTCGCTCAAAAGCTGCGTTTTTTTCTCCGCTTGGCTCATGAGCAGCCTCGGCTCCGTAACCGTACCACCGGCGGCTATCGCCGCGCAGAGCCTTAGCATCGCCACCGGCGTAACCATGTCCGTAGACTGCCCGATTCCTGACCAGCTCAGCGAACCCGACCCCTCACTCCAGAGGTCATACCGCCCCCCTGCCGTCCCCACCCCGCCTACCTCCAGCGGTTCAATCAAGCCGAGGTCTTTTGCATATTTATTCAGTATTTCCCCGCCCAATTGCTGAGTTAATTCAGAAAAAGCGCAGTTGCAGGAATTGGCAAAGGCCTCCTCAATCGTCTGCTCCCCGTGAGAATCGGTGCAGGTGATGAGCTCTCCCCCGACAATAACGCTTCCCGCACAAGGAAATCTCCGCTCGTCTAAATCCTCAATATTCTCAATCGCCGCCGCCAGCGTCACTATTTTAAACACCGAGCCGGGCACATAAGCCGTATTGAGGCAGCGATTTATGTAAACCCCATCTGCGGAGTCCGTCTCACTGTCATAACCGACAGCCGGATCAAAGGACGGAGCGCTCATCATGCAGAGCACCTCACCCGTTTCGTAATTCATCACCATAATGGCGCCCCTGTCCAAAGCACTGTTACAGGCCATCACCTGCGCGCGCGAATCAATCGTCAGCGCCAGCTTCTTACCCTTCCCGTCAATACTGTTGGTACCGTTCCAAAAGCTATATCCCGCAAGCCTTTTAGCGTATACATTCAGCGCCCCCGCGCCGATATTTCCCTCATAGTCGCCCACCGCATGAAGGCAGGCCCTTCGTACCGCTTCGTCCTCGGCATAGGCATATACCCCGTCCCCGGCTCGCGCCAGAATTACGCCGTTGCGGTCGGTAACCTCCCCGACGTCCAGCACCCCGTTTGAGAAAACGCTCCTGTTTGCCCGAAGCATAACCCAGTCCCCGCCGTCGTTCCATAGTCTGATTATGTAAACTATAGTCCCCGCGACGAGCGCCAGTGCTATCAGCAGCGCGAAATATGCCCTGTTTTTAATCTTCTTCAAAGCTTTCCTCCGATATGAACCCGTTTCACCCGAGAAAGTTCTATATATTTCCCATTTCTAGTTTTCTTCAAAGCTTTCCTCCGCCGTGAATTCGTTTCTGTCGTGAATGCGCCCCGGCTGCTTCACGACGAAGCTCGCGCTGCGCCGCGTGTCCGTCGCCTTGATAAAGGCCAGCATCGCCCAGCAGGAAATAAGGCTCGACCCGCCCATCGACACAAAGGGAAAGGTCACCCCCGTAAATGGAAGAATATCCAGCGACCCAAACACGTTGAAACAGGTCTGCACCAGCATCATCGCCACCGCCCCCACGCCCGCAATCACGAAGAAAGACGACCGCGCACGCGCGGCATTTCTCACCACAAACACTGCCATAACGATAAGCGCCGCGAGTGCCGTCAGCGCAACAAGCAGCCCCAGCTCCTCGCTTATGAGCGCGAAAACCATGTCCGTCTTCGAGGCGACTATACTATTGAGCCAGCCCCCGCCCGCGCCCGTACCGAAAAGCCCACCGGAGGCCGCCGCGCTCATAGCCCGCGTCTGCTGAAAGCCCGCGACATAAACGTCCTCCCAGGCGTGCCGCCAAAGGGCAATTCGCTCGGCGATATAGGGCTTTACGTTCATCGCGAGAAAGCCCGCAAGAGCTGCCCCCGTGAGCGCGAGAACGATAGTCGCAAAATTTCCGCTGCGCAAAAAGCTTATAACCAAAAACGCCGCGAAGAATACAAGCGCCGTTCCAAAGTCCCCCATCAGCGCGAGAGCCCCGACGCAGGCGGCGGAAAACGCAACATAGAGCAGAATATTCTTCTTGAGATAGAGCCTGTCCATCGTCGCCGCCCCTGCATAAATATACAAAATCTTCACGAACTCCGACGGCTGTATGGTAACCCCCCCCAGCTCAATCCAGTTGTTCGAGCCGTTCCGCGCCGTACCAAATATTATGTTAACTGCAAGCAGCACTCCCGCCAGCACCGCCGCCCAGAGCCGCGCGGATTTAACGCGCTTTAGATCCCTCAGCCAGGCGCCCAGCAGCAAAAACGCCGCCAGCCCCGCGATGATGAGCAGCACCTGTTTTCTCATGCTCTCCGGAGAGCATGAGGCGCAGACTGAAAGCCCCAGCCCCGAGAGGAAAAACGCCAGTGCCTCAATCTCGAGTCCCCGCCGTCCAAAGAGCCTCATGAGCACATAATAGCTCCACATCAGCGCAAAAAGCGCGGTAAACGCCAGCGTAATCGGCGCAACAAATTCCTCCTGAGCCGTCATAATGTGCTGGAAAAGCAAAATCACAAGAAACAGCGAGATATAGATAAACATATCCCAAGCCCTGACAAACCGCCCCGGAGCCGTCCGGCGGCTCGTCACGACGCGCCTCTCGCTCTCCGAGAGGTTATAAAAGCGCAGCAGCTGCCCGCCCGCCTCCAGCGTGTCGCCGTCGCGCAGAGGCAGCCCGTCCTCAAAAATCGGCTCGTCCTCGATGAAGACGTCCGTGTTCGGCGAGATGTTATGGGCTGTCCAATTGCCCTCGCCGTCGCGCAACAGAACCAGCTGCGCCGCGCCAAGGCCCTGCAGTCTCACATCGCAGCCGCGCGAGGCGCCGACCGTACACTCCCAGTTGCGCAGCGGTACGCGCGCGCCGTCCGGCAGCTCCATATAGCCCCAGACCTCCGGCTCATAGCGCCCGCTAAGCAGGCTCCGCGCACAGCGGAAAATAATCCCCGCCGCCGCCAGCGGCAGAATATACCGCGAGATATAAAAGAGATATGATAGAATCATTAAAAGCCTCGCAGAGTTTCGCGCCGAGGCGCGAAATCAATTTATATCGTTTTTTTCAGCGACCTGTGCGGTGAAAAAAACTCTTCTCAGCCCGCGAGTCGCCTTCAGGCACGTGGCGGGCTGTAAAACAATTGGCAAAAATGGCGTAGCCATTTTGCCAGCTAAATAGCCGTCGGATAACTCCGACGGCTATTGTAACATATTGTTCCACAATATTAAACCATATTTTAGCGAACTGCGTCTACTTGAGAACTATCCTGTTATAGCTCTTCTTCCCACGCCTAATCAGCAGCCCCTCGCCCGAAAGCTCCTCCGCAGAAAACCTCTGCGCCGGATCCGTGACCTTCACGCCGCCCGCCTCGACTCCGCCCTGACTTACGGCGCGGCGCGCCTCCGAGCGCGAGGGCGTAAGGCCGCTTCTAACCAGCAGCGTCAGAATATCCGCCGAGCCGTCCGTCAAATCCTCTTGAGAAAGCTCCGTCTTGGGCACATTCGCCCCGTCCGCACCGCCGGAAAAGAGCGCCTTCGACGCCTCCTCGGCCTTCTTCGCCTCCTCGGGAGAGTGCACCAGACTCGTCAGCTCAAAGGCGAGTATCTCCTTCGCCCGATTGAGCTGACTGCCCTCCCAAGCGTCCATCTCGTCAATCTGTTCCAGCGGCAAAAACGTCAGCATCCGCAGACATTTGAGCACATCCGCATCGTCCACGTTGCGCCAGTATTGATAAAAGTCATAGGGCTTGGTCTTCTCCGGATCGAGCCACACAGCCCCCGCGGCCGTCTTACCCATCTTCTTACCCTCGCTCGTCAGCAGAAGGGTAATCGTCATGCCGTAGGCGTCCTCTCCCAGCTTGCGGCGAATCAGCTCCGTGCCGCCGAGAATATTGCTCCACTGATCGTCCCCGCCGCACTGCATTACGCAGCCCAGCTGCTTGAACATATGATAAAAATCATAGCTCTGCATGATCATATAGTTGAACTCAAGAAAGCTCAGACCCTTTTCCATACGCTGCTTATAGCAATCCGCTCGGAGCATATTGTTAACCGAAAAGCAAGAGCCGACCTCGCGCAGCAGCTCAATATAGTTTAGCTTCAAAAGCCAATCGGCGTTATTCACCATAAGCGCCTTCCCGCCGGAAAAGTCCACGAATTTCTCCATCTGCACCTTAAACTTGTCGGCGTTCTCCTGAATCTGCTCCTGCGTCATCATCTTGCGCATATCCGTGCGCCCCGAGGGGTCTCCGACCATAGTCGTACCGCCGCCGAGCAGCGCAATCGGCTTATTCCCCGCCATCTGCAGCCGCTTCATGAGGCACAGCGCCATAAAGTGCCCGACGTGCAGGCTGTCCGCCGTCGGATCAAAGCCGATATAAAAAATCGCCTTACCCTCATTCACAAGCTTCGATATCTGCTCCTCATCCGTAACCTGCGCGATAAGCCCCCGCGCCTTGAGTTCATCATAAATCTTCATGCTCAAAACCTGTTTCTCCTCCCGATCTTTATAACATAGTGTAAACTTTTTTCTCTCTTCTATCCCTTGCCGCGCCTGCGCAGCGACTTCTTAAAGGCCTGCGCCGCATCCAGCTGCTCCCGTGCCGAGCAAAGCGTGTTCTCCGTGACGTTCTCGCCCCCGTGCAGCCTCGCCAGCTCGCGAGTGCGCCCATCCTTGTCCAGCTCGATAACGTCCGTAAAGGTGCGCCCATCGCGCTCGGCCTTCTCAACCAAAAAGTGCGTGTCCGCCATAGCGGCAAGCTGCGGCAGATGCGTAACACAGAGCACCTGCTTAGTCCGCGACAGCTGCGCTAGCTTCTCGGCTACCCTCTGCGCCGCAATTCCCGAAACCCCCGCGTCCACCTCGTCGAACACCAGCGTCTCGACCGTCTCGCGAGCGGAAAAAACGTTCTTCATCGCCAGCATTATCCGCGAAAGCTCCCCGCCGGAGGCAACGCGGCTAATTGGCCCCGGCTTCTCACCGCGGTTCGCGCTCATGAGAAAACGAATCTCGTCCGCCCCGTGAGGACCCAAGCCCTCGTCGTTCTCAATATTAGTTATGTCAACCTCAAACCTCACCGACGGCATATTCAGCGAAGATAGCTCCGCGACAATCGCCCGCTCTAGGTTCAAAGCGGCCTCACGCCGCTTCTTTGTCAGCTGCCCGGCAAGAGACCTAGCTTCGCCCAGCGCCTCTAATCGCTTCGCCTCAAGCTTGCGCAGCGTAAGCTCTGAGTATTCCAGCTCGTCGAGCCGAGCCTTAGCGCGCTCAAGCTTGCGCAAAAGCTCCGGCACGTCGCCGCCATACCGCCGCTGCAAGCGTTTCAGCTCGGCAAGCCGCGACTCTAAGGCGTCATACTCCTCCGGGGAAAAATCCAGCTCCCGCGACGTATCGCGCAGAGTCTCCGAGGCGTCGAAGAGCAGAGCCTCCGCCTGTTTGAGCGAAGCTGACACGCTCTCAAGCTCGGGACAATAAGCCTCGGCCTTTCCCGTATAAATCGACGCGCTCTGCACTAGCGAAATCGCGCCCTCGTCGTCCCCGCTCAGCAGCTCAAAAGCCTCCCTAACCGCCTCGGAGAGCTTTTCCGCATTGCGCAAAAGACTGCGGCGGGCAAGGCGCCGCTCCTCCTCGCCCTCCTGCAAATTCGCCGCCTCAAGCTCCTCAATCTGCGCCTTGAGATTTTCCGCCAGCCGCTCTTTTTCCAGCTCTCCCAGCGTGAGCGCGTCAATCTCGCGTTTGAGTTCGCGGTGAGCCGAAAAGGCGCGGGAATACTCTTCCAAAAGCGGCTCCAGCTCTCCGAAGCCGTCGAGATACCGCCTGTGCGTGCGCTCGTCCATGAGAAGTCTGCCGTCGCTCTGCCCGTGAATGTCAAGCAGCAGCTCTGATAACTCGCGCAGCTGCCCCGCCGTAATAGGAGCTCCGCAGACCCGCGCGGAGGATTTTCCGTCGGCAGAGATTCTCCGCGTAATAATAAGCTCCCCCTCGGAGACAATATCATTGTCTCCGAGCCACTCGTCCGCCTCAGAGGTAATAAAGCAAGCCGAGCACAGCGCCTTGTCGGCGCCGGCTCTGACCATATCGCGGCTCACTCTCGCGCCTAAAACGGCTTGCAGGGCGTCTATGACAATAGACTTGCCCGCGCCCGTCTCACCGGTAAAGACGTTCAGCCCCTCCGTGAAATTCACGTCGGCTCTCGAGATGACGGCGATATTCTCAATATGCAGCTCCTGTAGCATCCGCCCGCCCCCTCAAAAATACCTGCGCGGCAACCTAAAATAGATTCTCGATTTCCGCTTCCAGCTTCGATGCGGACTGCGCGTCGCGCATCGCGATAAAGGCAGTGTCGTCACCGGCAAGCGTCCCGACAAGCCCCCCTATGTCCATACTGTCCAGCGCCGAGCAGGCGGCGTTCGCCAGACCCGGAAGGGTCTTGAGGACAAGAATGTTCTGCGCGGCCTTATAGCTCGTCACACTCTCGCGGAAAATCTTCTCAAGCCTCAGGCTCAAGTCCTCTTCCTCGGCCTTCTCCGCCGCGACATAGCGATAGCTGCCGTCCGGAAGCAGCTCCTTCATGAGGCGCAGCTCCTTTACGTCGCGGGAAAGCGTCGCCTGAGTGCTCTTGACGCCCGCGCGCGCCAGCTCCTCTATAAGCTGATTCTGCGTCTCAACACTTTTCGTCGTAATGATCTCCATAATCATTTTCTGACGATCGGATTTCATGTCTTCACCCTCCAAGCTTATTAAATGCAATATCGTAAAAACTTTTCTGCGAGATATGCGCCATAAGGGCTGTATGTCTCGATTTGCTCACTATGAGCTTGTCCCCGTCCAAAAAGTCAATCGGCTGCCCGCCATCAACAGATAGCCAGAGACTCTTTCCGGCGTTTCCGGGAGCCGTTACGGTAACCACCCTGTCAGACGCCAGCACAAAGGGTCTCGCGCTCATGAGATGGGCACAGATGGGCGTGAGCAAAATATTCTCCGCCGTCGGCTCTACAAGCGGCCCCCCCGCCGAGAGCGAATAAGCCGTCGAGCCTGTGGGCGTCGCAACAACAATCCCGTCTCCGGAATACTGGGTAATCCTGTCCCCGTCGCCGCAGACCTCAATATTGACGGCGCGCGCCGTCGCGCCCACGACCGCGTCGTTGAGTGCGCTGTCGCTAAAGACTGTCTCGCCGTCCCGAACCAGCTCAACGTCCAGCATCATCCGATTGATGGCGGCATATTCCCCCCGCGCGGCGCGGATAAGATATTCTGTGTCCTCCGGCTCAAGCTCCGCCATGAAGCCCTTGTGCCCCAGATTGACTCCTATGAGCGGCACAGGCGAGCGCATGACAGCTCGCGCCGCCTTCAAAATCGTCCCGTCCCCGCCGAAGGTTATGAGGAGCTTTGCGCCGACTACTGCGCTTTCAAGAGGCTCAAAGCCCTGCAAGCTCTCAAAGCGCGCCGCCTCGCCCCTAAGCCTTACGACAGATAAGACCGTCTCAAAGCCCGCCCGAGTCAGCGCCTCCCGCGCATTCGCAGCGACGGAAAAATCCCCGTCGCAATCCGGATTTATACAGAGTACAATTTTCTTGCCCGTTCCCGCCATCTATCAGTTCCTTACTATCTATTATCTTTTATCTAATATCTAATATCTGTCAACCGTTATCTGCCCGCTATCTGTTATCTGCTCGTGAGCTGCGCTCACGATACCCTCAAAGTCGGGAATATATCTGCTTTCTGCGCCCTTTTGAAGAAACGCCAGATACTCAATATTCCCCGCCGGACCTCTCACGGGCGAATAGTCCAGCCCCAGAAGAATAAGACCCGCCTCTCCCGCAAACCGAACAAAATCGCTCAAAACCTCAATGTGCGTCGATTTCTCCCTCACGACCCCGTTCTTGCCGACCCTCTCGCGTCCGGCCTCAAACTGCGGCTTGATAAGGCAGACTAGTCTGCCGTTTTCCGTGAGAAGCTCCCTCACCGGCGGCAAAACCAGCCTGAGCGAAATAAAGGACAGATCCATCACCGCCAAGCTCGGTTTTTCGGGCAGCTTGTCCGGGGTGAGCAGGCGAACATTCGTGCGCTCCATGACCACTACCCGCTCGTCCGAACGCAGCTTCCAGGCAAGCTGACCATAGCCGACGTCCACGGCATAGACCCGCTTTGCCCCGTTTTGAAGCAAAACGTCGGTAAATCCTCCGGTGGAGGCGCCGCAGTCAATGCAAATTTCCCCCTCGGGGTCTACGCCGAAAACCCTCAGCGCCTTTTCAAGCTTTAGCCCGCCGCGGCTGACATAGGGGGTCGTCTCTCCGCGCAGCTCAATCACCGCCTCCGGCGAGACTGCCGCGCCCGGCTTGTCAGAGCGAACCCCGTCAACATAGACCAGCCCCGCCATAATAGAGCTCTTGGCCCGCTCTCGGCTCTCCGTGAGACCGCGCTCAAAAACCAGCGCGTCGAGGCGAGACTTTTTCATCTCTCCCCCGCCCTTTCAAGCAGCTTCAGTGCCTGCGCCGTCAGCGAATAGGCGTCAAGTCCATAGAGTGCCTTGAGCTGCTCCACGGTTCCCTGCCTCACAACTCCGTTGCCGAGATTAAGGGTGCTCACCGCTCGAAGCGAAATCCCGCGTCTCACACATTCCGCCAGAACCGCCTCGCCGATGCCGGAGGTCTCGCAAGCGTCCTCAAAGGCAAGCAGAACTCCGGTTTTGGCAACCGACGCCAAAATACTGTCAAAATCCAGCGGGTTTATTAGATTGAGCTTTATAATCTCGGCGGATACTCCGCTTCTCTCCAGCTCCTGCGCCGCCGCTATAGCCTCGTTAATCAAAATTCCATAGGTCAGCAGGGTTAGGTCTGAGCCCTCCCTGAGTCTGACGGCCGGGGCAAGCCCCATTGAGCCGGTATAGGCGCCCTCGCCCGAGCGCGGATAGCGCACCGCGACAGGCCCGTCTATACGATAGAGAGCCGCTACTAGCTGCTCGCGCAGCTCAAGAAAGCTCGACGGGGCAAACACCGCCATATAGGGCACGCTCCTCAAGTAGCTCACGTCAAAGCTGCCCTGGTGGGTCTCGCCGTCCGCGCCGACAAGCCCCGCCCTGTCCACGGCAAAAACAACGTGCCTCTTCGAGAGCGCAACGTCGTGGATGAGCATATCATAGCCCCGCTGCAGGAAGGTAGAATAGACTGCAAAAACCGGAAGCAGCCCGCGTGTTGCCATACCGGCGGCCATAGCCACGCAATGCCCCTCGGTAATGCCCGCATCAAAGAACCTCTCCGGAAACCTCTCGGCAAAGTCCGTAAGACCCGTACCGGCGCACATCGCCGCCGTAATCGCGGTGATTTTAGGGTCTCGCTCCGCGAGCTCCACGAGCGCCGCGCCGAATTCATCAGAGAAGCTGCGCTTCTCCTCCGGCTGCAAACCGGTTTCGGCGTCGAAGGCTCCGACCGCGTGAAAGGCCTCCGGCTGCTGCTCGGCGAAGGAATAGCCCCTGCCCTTCTGCGTCAGCGCGTGAACAACCACAGGGCGGTTTAGCTCCCGCGCCCAGAGCAAAACCGCCTCCAGCGCGGCAATATCGTGCCCGTCAACGGTGCCTAAGTATTCAAAGCCCAGCTCAGCAAACTGATTGTCGGGCAAAAGGTGGCGCTTGAACCACTCCTTAATCGCGTGCGTCAGCCGATAGAGCGGCGGAATCTTCCCGATCGACCGCCGATACCAGCGTTTAAAGCGAAAATAAGCCGGTCTCACCCTAAGCCGCGCCAGCATATTCGAGACCCCGCCGACGCTCTTGTCTATGGACATCCCGTTGTCGTTTAGGACAACGACCATCGGCTCCCCGGAGGCTCCCGCGTCCGCCAGCCCCTCGAAGGCAAGCCCCCCCGTGAGCGCGCCGTCGCCGACAAGCGCAACAATGTCTATGTCTGCGCCTTGAAGAGTCCTCGAGCGCGCCAGACCCAGAGCCACCGAGACGGCGTTTGAGGCGTGCCCCGCAATACTCGCGTCGTGAACGCTCTCCAAGGGCTTCGGAAAGCCGGAAACCCCGTCCAGCTTTCGCAGCGTGTGAAAAGCCTCTCGGCGACCGGTGAGGAGCTTATGCACATAGCACTGGTGCCCCACGTCAAAAACCAGCCTGTCACGGCTCGTGTCATAGACCCTATGCAGGGCAACCGTCAGCTCCACCGCACCCAAATTAGCGGCGAGGTGCCCCCCCGTCTTCGCTACATTTTCAATTAAAAACTCCCGTATCTCACCGCAAAGTGAATAGAGCTGCCCAATGCTAAGCTCCCTCAGCGCCTCCGGCGAGTCAATACTATCCAATAAATTCAAAGCTAAATCCTTCTATGCAAAAAATATAACTCATTTTTCCCGATAAGCCAGCCGCTCGGCAAGCTCACATAAAAACTCCGCATCCGGCAGAAGCTTCAGCTCGCCCTTGGCGGCGTCCGTGAACTTGCGCAGCATCTTTTCACATTTCTCCGCGCCCAAGAGCGTCATAAAGGTGGTCTTGTTCCCCCTGAAATCCTTGCCGACGCTCTTGCCTAAGACCACGTCCGTGCTCAAAACGTCAAGCATATCGTCCCGTATCTGAAAGGCCGCCCCAAGACAGGCGCCGTAAAACATCGCCGCCTCCTGCTGCTCCGGGCTCGCCCCTCCGGCAATCGCGCCCAAGCGGCAGGCCGCAATCAAAAGCGCCCCCGTCTTGCGCGAATGCACATCCGTAAGCTGTGCCTCCGTAAGCTTCCGCCCGCTGTTTACAATATCCAAATACTGCCCGCCGCAGATGCCGTCCACACCCGCCGCATCGGCAAGAGCCTGCGCGCAATCCGCGCGTACCTGCGCTGGAAGCTCACTTCTCAAAATCTTCCCGAAGGCCTCCGCCTGAAGCGCGTCCCCCGCCAAAATCGCAATCGCCTGCCCGTACACAACATGGTTCGTCAGCTTACCCCGCCGCAGAGAATCGTCGTCCATGCAGGGCAAATCGTCGTGTATGAGCGAATAGGTGTGCAGCAGCTCAACCGCGCAGGCAAGCGGCAGCGCCGCCTCCGGCGACCCGCCGACGGCGCGGCAAAATTCCAGCGTGAGAATCGGGCGAATCCGCTTCCCCCCCGCCATGAGGCTATAGTTCATCGCCTCAAGCAGCCCGTCAAAGCTCAAGCCCTGCGCCGCAAAGCACTCGCCCAACGCCTTCTCAATCAGCTGTCCGTAACATCTATATCTCTCGTCAAAATCCATACTATTCATCAAAGGGCAGCTCCTCCGGATTACCGTCCTCGCCCCTTCGGAGCATAACAACCTTCTGCTGCGCCTCATCTAACATCTTGGTGCAGTCCTTGACAAGCGCCGTACCCTCCTCAAAAATCGCCAGCGACTCGGCAAGCGGCGCCTCGCCCTTCTCCAAGAGCTTTACCAGCTCCTCAAGCCGCGCCAGAGACTTTTCAAAACTCGGCTTATCCTTCGCCATCCTTATCCTCCGTTCTCCCCGTAACAAGGCAGCCCAGCGACCCGCGCCTGAGCGCCAGCGACAATGTACTCCCAATCTCCGCCTCGAGAGCGTCCGTAATCGTCCTTCCGGAGCCGTCCGTAGCTATCGCGTACCCGCGCGCTAAAACCTTGAGCGGGCTTAACGCGTCAAGCTTTGCCGCCAGACGCACATAGCTCTGCCGTTTCCCGGCAACCGCCCGCTCGAGCCTCGAGCCGAGCCGCTCGTATAAATAATCCACTTCCTGCCGCTTCCCGTCTATATAAGCCGTCGGCTCGCGCAGAGCGCGGCGCGACGCACAAAACTCCAGCCTTGAACTCAGTGCCGCAAGCTTCTTCTCCTGCGCCCTGAAAAGCCTCCCGCCGAGAGACGATACCAGCTGCGCCATCTCCTCACAGTCCGGCACCGCAAGCTCCGCCCCGTTCGACGGCGTAGCCGCGCGCAAATCCGCAACATAGTCCGAAATCGTAACGTCCGGCTCGTGCCCCACCGCCGAGATAACGGGTATCTCCGACTCAAAAATCGCCCGCGCGACCCGCTCGTCGTTAAAGGCCCACAAATCCTCGATAGAGCCGCCGCCGCGCCCGATTATAATCAAATCCGCAAGATCAAAGCGGTTTGCATAGCGCAGAGCCCCTACAAGCTCCGGCGGAGCCTCCGCCCCCTGCACGCGCACGGGCAGCAAAAGCACCTTACTCATCGGCCAGCGCGCCTTCAAAACCCGAATAATATCCCTCACCGCCGCCCCGGCGGATGAGGTTATAACCGCAATCCTCTCCGGAAACCTCGGCAGCGGCTTCTTGTGCTCGGGCTCAAAGAGCCCCTCGCGCCGCAGCTTTTCCTTCAATTTCTCAAAGGCCGCGTATAAATCGCCCAGCCCCTCCGGCAAAAGCTCGGTGCAATAGAGCTGATAGGCCCCGTCGCGCGGATAGACCGTCACGCGCCCTGTAGCCACAACCCCCATGCCGCTCTCCGGCTTAAAGCTCAGCCTTCCGGCGCTCGTCTTAAACATCACGCAGCGCAGAGAGCTCTCAGCGTCCTTGAGCGTAAAATAGTGGTGCCCGGAGGGATAAACCTTATAGTTAGAAAGCTCCCCCCGCACGGCGACGGACGCCAAAGCGCCATCGGAGTCGATGAGACGCTTTATTCTCCCCGTAAGCTCCGAAACCGAGAGCGCGAGAGCTTCCATCACTGCGCCTCCGGCTCTTCGACGGGCTGTTCAGACGACCGCTCAGTCGCATCCGCCTCCGGCTCCTCGTCGAATTTTTCCCGCATAAAGGAGCCCAGAATGCCGTTGATAAAGGCCGCCGTCTCCTGCTCCTCATAGCTTTTAGAAAGCTCCACCGCCTCGTTAATCGCGGCGCGCGGCGGAACCTCCTCCATGTATAGGACCTCATAGAGGGCAACGCGAAGAATGGCGGCCGCCACGCGCGAAATGCGCGTCAGCTTCCACCCCTTCGAATATTTCTCAATCAGCCCGTCCAGCTCCGATCCCCGCGCATAAGCGCCGGAAACCAGAGCTCGGATATAGCTCAGCTGCTCGTCTGGCAATTGGGCAAACAGCTTGTCCTCGCCGGAGAGCGTCGCGTAATACTCCCCGTCGAAGAAGCCGTCCAGAAAGCTACCCGCCTCTTGCCCGTTGCAGTCCAGAGCGAAAACGAGCCTCACGGCAATCTCTCTCGCCGCCGTTCTTGTCATTAGCAAAAACCTCCGACGCGCCCGTTACGCTTTAGAATTTTTAAAAGACACCCCGCTCACGTGCACGTTAACCTTCGGCGAAATCCCCGCCATAGACTCCATCGCCTGGGCAACAGCCTCCTGAACGGCCTTGGCAACCGTCGTCACGACGCTCCCGAAGGTGACGATTATCAAAACATCCACCATAACAGCGCCGTCCTCGACAACGACCTTGACTCCGCGCGGAAGCGCGCGCTTGCCGATATAGTCGAGAATGTCGTTGCCGACGGTGTTGGAGAGCGACGACACGCCGTCCACCTCAGTCACCGCCGCCGCGACTATCGACGACAAAACATCCTCGGCAATGTTAATACTGCCCTTTTCAGTAACCGTGGTCATATAAGAATCAGACATCAATAATTCCTCCGAATCAATAGCTGGGATATGGTATGATAACCAGATTTCGGTTATCATACCATATCCCTCTCAAAAAATAAAGCATAAATTAAGGAAGTTCTGATTAAATCAGCCGTAGCGTTCCGCTCACTCAAAAACCGTTGCGCCGTTCTCGTCTACATAGCCGCCTTGCGTCGCAATATCGCTCTGGGCTTCTCCTTCGGTGCTGACGGGAGCGCCCGCGTCCTCACCGCTGCCGATTAGCGCGCCGGAACCGGCTTCTCCCGAGGTCTGAACCTCGGTGTTCGCGACCGGATCCTTGATCTCTAAAATGTGGAGCTGAGTAGCGTTATAACTGGTCTCCGTGATAATAGCGTCAGTGATTCTCGCCGCCTGCTCGGGCGTGAGCCCGTCGGAGGACGTCGGCACCGCCACCGTAATCCCCTCCGCGCTCATAAAGACTACGCACTCGGCGAAATCCTTTGCCAGCAGAAGGTTTTCAATCTGCGTCTCCTGCATGGAGTAGGAAGCCATCGCGGCGATAGCGTTCATCGCGCTGTCAATCGTCTC
>JAISHS010000038.1 GCA_031262405.1 Oscillospiraceae bacterium
ATGAGCTGCGCCGATTTCCTTATCTGCTACGCCAATTTCGTTTTATCGGTTCTATTTCCCAAGATATTGTCAAAGCCCGTTCCAGCATTGAGCTGAAACAGGCTTTGTCTGCGGTCTGAGCCGGAGTGCGAGAGCACTCCGGCTTGAACTATGAACCTAAGTATTAATATTTGCCGTAGCCGGATTCCGATTCTTTCGGGAGCTTGCCGGAGGCGTGACTCTGAGACTCGGAGGGAAGACTGAATTTGCTCGAGTCCTTGAGGTTGAACTGGGCGATGAGCTGGCTGAGCATCGCGGCCTGACCGGAAAGCTCCTCGCTTGCGGCAGCGGATTCCTCGGCGGTTGCGCTGTTCTGCTGAACAACCTGGGAGACCTGCTCAATGCCGATGTTGACCTGCCCGATTGCCTCGGACTGCTCCTCGGAATTCTTGGCGATATCAATGGAAATCTTGTTGGACTCTACAATGCCCTCGACTATGTCGCGCAGAGAATCGTTTGTCTCACCGGCGATCTTGACGCCGAGCTGAGCCTGATTGATGGAGGCGGCGATGAGGGAGCCCGTTTCCTTGGCGGCCTCGGAGCTCTTGGCGGCGAGGTTGCGAACCTCCTCCGCGACGACTGCGAAGCCCTTTCCGGCGCTGCCGGCGCGGGCGGCCTCAACTGCGGCGTTGAGCGCGAGAATATTCGTCTGGAAGGCGATATCGTCGATGACCTTGATGACGCGGCTGATATTCTGGGACGCCTCGTTTATGTCGTTGACGGCCTTCATCATCTCCGACATCTGCTGGGAGCCTTTCTCCGCCTTGCCGCGAGCGTCGTTGGCGACTTCCGAGGCATGACGCGCCGCTTCGGCGGCGTGCTTAATTGAAGTTGCAATATCATTTATGGAGTTGGACAGCTCCTCGACGGACGAAGCCTGCTGAGTTGCGCCCGCCGCCAGAGACTGAGCGCCGTTGGCAATCTGCTGGGAGCCGGAGTTGACCTGACCGGCGGAGGAGGTTATCTCGTTGAAGATGGAGTTCAGGCTGGAGATCATGTTCTCCAACGCGCTGCCGATGGTGTCGTTTTCGGACAGCTTTTCGACCTGTACTGTCAAGTCACTATTGGAAACTCTTGTCAGCTCCTCGCCATAGTAGACCACCTTGCGCATGAAGACGTTGAAGGCATTAATCGATTGCCCGATTTCATCCTTGCCGGCGGATAGCTTATCGCACAGCGCCCATTCTTCATCTCCGAACTTGAGATTACCGGTTTCGCCGGCTTGCTTGAGCCAACCCATCATTTTGGTAAGCGGAGTTGAGATTAAGCTGGAGATATAGAGCATCAGAACGATGGCGAGCACCGCCGCGAGCCCCAGCACTGAGAAAATTATAATTGTCCACATTGTTACGGACGAATTGGAGTCTGCGACCTGCTCGTCGCATATCACCACCAGACGCTCCGTCAGAGATGCTACGCTCTCTTGGAGCGGCACGGCGGTCTCCGCTGCCTCATTGATTATCAGCATTGTCTCATCAATTATGGCCTGACGCTCAGCCTCGGACAGAGTGGTAAATGTATCAAGGTTTATGCTGTTGATCTCTTCTATGAATTTATCATCGGCCGCCACAAAGCTATTCCAGTTGGACTCGATTTGGGCAAAGATCGCAATCGCTTGTTCGTCGCGCAGCAGCGCCTTGGTATCTGCCATATTCTGCAAAGCGGCTGCTTTGCTCGCTTCCATGTCTTCCATGTATGTCTCGATGGATTCCTTATTGAAGTCAAGCAAGCTCATCGCGACTCCGCGGATATCCGCGCGGATCATAATGACATTCTGGTTGGTTCGGGCATTGAAGACGGTCTGCTCCTGCCTGTCATTGAGCAGGGTGATGGAGTCTCCTGCTGTGGTAAGCGAGATTATTCCGCAGATGCCGACGGCTACAGCCAGCACGAGAATAATCAGAAAGCCCACCAATAATTTTGCTTTTACCTTGAGATTTTTCACAAAAATTCCTTCTCTCTTATGTTATGATTTTTTCTTGACCTAAGCAAGACAATAATACAGCATGTAACGCAAATCATTATACACCAGTTATGCTCCCTTGTCGATATATTTTTTTCGATTTCCAAAATTATTATGTTTACTAGTGAATCAATTCTTTGTTTCGCATTTATCTGCTGTTAACTGTGTTATAACCCTAAAGTTTCGCCGAATTTAAGTATGATATATGTTTCGGTAGCGTAAAAAAGAAAACAGATAATTTATTAAATTTAAACAAAACTCCGGCATAAAATAGTAAAAATTTCCAAAAAAATTTTTTTCAGTCAAGGCTAAATTTCCCAGAGAGAGTTTCGATAATATAAATATCGGGAGAACGGATTTCTTCCGCAGGCAGAATAAACGTTACAAACCCCTTGCCAAGGTAAGGAAACTCTGGAGGGTTAAAAAATGAAAATTGCATCCTATGACGTTACGGCTGAGTCGAGCCGTGAATACATTCGGAAGGAGTCAATGCAGGTCAGTCTCAAGACGACCTCCATCAGCGGCGTTTTCTCGCAGCCGGAGGTAAATCTGGATCTGACAGACCGTGGCAAGGCGCTTCTGGGTCTGACGGACGAGACAGCGAAAACAAACGGCGCGGGTCAGTCGAAGGGGCAGGAAAAGAACGCCGCTTTGCAGGACGCGCTGGACGATCTCAAGAGCGCTGTTGATAATCTCACTAAGCAAACCAAAGAAAAGCTGGGCAAAACGAACGCGGCTTCGAAGCTTGATCCGTCGGCGCGCAAAACCATTAAGGACATAAACGCGCTTAGACTGGAGCTGCTCCAGCTCATGCTTGAGAAGCTTACCGGCAAGAAATATAAGGCGACCCCCGTGGAGGATGAGAGCGAAAAGAGCGGCAATTTTCAGGCGCCGTCCTTAAGCTTGGGCGGCTCCTTGGGCGGCTCCGGAAATATGGTTGCCGGAACCCTGACGCAGGTTGAGACCGGTTACAGCTCGCAGATTTATGAGCGGGAGACGACGTCCTATAGCGCCAAGGGCATGGTCACGACGGCGGACGGGCAGACGATTGCGCTGGACGTTCAGCTGAATATGTCGAGAGAATTTTCGCAGTCTATTAATTATGTTGACAAGACCTTGAAATTTGAGATGGATCCTCTGGTCGTCAATTTTGCAGGCGGGGCGGCGCAGCTCACGCAGGAGAAATTCAGCTTTGACCTTGACAGCGACGGGAAGACGGAGGATATTTCCTTCACCGGACAGGGCAGCGGTTTTCTGGCGCTGGACAAAAACGGCGACGGCAAAATTAATAACGGCACTGAGCTTTTCGGACCGCAAAGCGGCTCCGGCTTCGGCGAGCTTCGCGAGCTGGACGGCGACGGCAACGGCTGGATTGACGAGTCGGACGCGGCCTATTCACAGCTTAAGGTCTGGACTAAGGACGAAAACGGCAAGGATATTCTCTATACCCTAAAGGAAGCGGACGTCGGGGCGATTTACCTCGGCGACGTCGAGACTCAGTTCTCCATTACGAACACTGACAGCGCAGGCTCTGACGGCACGATACGCTCTACCAGCTTTTTCCTCAAGGACAAGGGCGGCGCGGGGACGATTTCTCATGTTGACCTTGCCATATAGTATTGCTCGAGAATTTACAATTGAGAATTGACAATTGACAATGAATGTGTCGCCGGAGGCGACGTATTGAAATATTGAACCGTGAATAAGAAGTCCGGAGACTGTTACGTCTCCGGACTTCTTTCACTATTCGCTTCCCAGCTTTACCCACGTGGAGCCGGCTTGACTGCTGTCTATGCACTTGTTATAGAACTCAACCCCTCTGATAGCCATGTCTATCGTGGGATAGCCATAAGTCTCTTCAACGACGGTTTTGCCCGCCGCCTTGTCGCGGAGGGCGCGGCAAAAGTCGAGATAGATGTTTGCGAAGGCTTCCACAACGCCCTCGGGGTGACCGGGCGGAATGCGGGAATAGCTCTTTGCCTCCGGCGTCATGTAGTCGCTGCCGCGGCTGAGAATCATCGGGGGCTTGCCGCGAAGAGTAAGACGCAGGTAGTTGCTCTCCTCCTGCATGAATTCAAGAGCGCCCTTGTCACCGAAAACCCGAATCTTGAGGGCGCTGCCATAGCCGATTGCGACTTGGCTTGCCCAATAGATACCGGTTGCGCCGCCCTTGAACTTGACCAGCGTCTGGACGTTGTTGTCGAGCTCGCCGCCGGTCCATAGGTTATCCAGATGACAGCACAGGGAGTCAATTTCAAGTCCCGTGACGTAGTTTACAAAGTTTTCGACGTGGGTGCCTATGTCTGCGACCGAGCCGCCGCGCCCGGAGAGGGCGGGAACCGAGCGCCAAGGGATGTTCGTCTCATCGCTGTGCTCTAGCTGATTGAGCATAAAGTCCTGCGGATACTCACCCATGACCATGCGGATATCTCCGAGGACACCGCTTCGTATCAGATTGCGCATCTCGCGCGCCATGACGTGTCCGGTGTAGGTATAGGTGACGCCGAAGAGACAGCCGTGTTCGGCGGCTATTCTCTTGAGATCGCGGCTCTCCTCCACGGTGAAGGTGAGGGGCTTGTCGCTTACGACGTCAATGCCCTGCTCGAGAAAGGCCTTTGCCCCCGAATAGTGCAGATAGTTCGGCGTGACTATGACTGCGAAGTCAATTTTGTCCTCTCGCGCGGCCTCGGCAAGCGCCATCTCTTCGGCCGTTGCATAGTTGCGCTCCTTAGAGATCCCAAGCTCCAGCGCCATTTCCTCGCGCCGCTCGGCGCTGCTCGAGAAGCAGCCGCAGACAAGCTCCGACTCGTCGTTCAGCCTTAGCGCCGCCCGATGCACCGCGCCGATGAAGGCGCCGGGGCCGCCGCCGACCATGCCATATCGAAATTTGCGTTCCATAATTTTATCCTAACCTTTCAAAGTGTCGTTATGTCATATGTTACCACGCTTGACCTTTTATTTGCAAGACTCAGAAAACGAATTTTCGGATAGTTCATATCCATATTTTTGACATTGCAATTCGGCATAGCGGCGCAATTCATGCAGAAACTACTCTTGAAAAAATATTAAAGTACGGTGCGGCGGAAAAGCAGATATATTTTCGTGGCGCCGATGTGAGAAAGAGAGAGTGTGCTATGTCAATTAAGAAGATAAGAATTCTATTTTACCGGCGGGTTATATTCGCTACAATTGCCGTAATGATTGTTTTTTGCCTGTGTTGTGCCTCGCCCGGAGCGGCTGCCAAGGAGGCTCCGGAGGGGGGCGAGGGTATACGCGTCGAGACCCGCGACCGCTTCACCGGGAAGGACGGCAACTCCGGCTATGACATTACGGTTGCCATGTTTGAGGGCCTGCCCGACCACAGGCTCGAGAAGAAGCTCAACCGCGAGCTGCTCTGTGAAGCCAAGGCGGTTCTGGAGCGGTACAAGGACTATATTAAGGAAAATGCCGAGGAGTGCCCGGAGGCGACGCTGCAGGTAGTTCACAGCTATGAGGTCGTGACCGACACAGACGACATTTTGGCTCTCAAGGTGACTACCTTCGAGGCCGTAGGCTCCTCCAACACGACGAACAAATTCTACACCATCGACAAGAAAACCGGCGAGCGTCTGACACTGCCTAGACTCTTCAAGGAGGGCGCAGACTATGTGACGCCGATTTCGAATTATATCCGCGAGGAGATGATTCGCCGGAACAACAGCGGTGAGGGCGGCTATTTAACGGATGATTTTCAGGCTATAGGACCGGAGCAGAATTTCTATATCAACTCCGAGGGTCAGCTTGTAATCGCCTTTGATAAGTATGAGGTCGCCGCGGGCGCCGTGGGTACGCCGGAGTTTGTGATCCCCGACGAGGTTATTAAGGATATTCTCAAGTAAGCAGATAAAATGATAGGACAGCGACAGCATAACAAAGAGGCCGCTCACGCGAGCAGCCTCTTTTGCTATGCTAATCTCCAGTAGAAAACATTGTGTCATTGCGGTCTTCCGTCTTCGTCATTGCGGGCTTCCGTCTTCGTCATTGCGGGCTTGACCCGCAATCCCCCCGAGATTCCGGATCAAGTCCGGAATGACGGCGGGTGACATCTATTATCTGCGCACAAAGCGCGAAATAACTGCCGCCATTTCCGCCCGCGTTGTGCTGTCCTCCGGGCGTCCGTCGTTGATAAGCCCAGCGCTTTTTGCCCATGCCATCGCTTCGCCGTTCCAGCCGTCAGAGCCGATTCCGGCGAAACGGTAGAGCATTGTCGCAAGCTGTCTGCGGGTGACAAAGCCGGTGGGGTTTGTTCCGTCGGAGATACCGTTCGGGATCGCAAACTCAATCGCCTTTTGAATCCAGTTTTCGCCCGTGATTTCAACGCCCTCGAGCCGCGCAAGAATCGTATAGACCATGGCGCGCGTAAGCGGGGAGTTTGGACTAAAACTTGCCTGAGAGGTTCCCTGCATGAGTATTGGGTCGTAGGTGCTGACAAACTCGACGTAGTCATAGAACCAGTCGGTGGTTTTTACGTCTGTGAAGGGATTTTCAAAATCAGCGCCGGGAAGAGGCGTGCTCTCATACGGCAGCTCGACGTTCACAAACGTTATCCCGCGATAGCTGCCCATGCCGTAAATCCATGCGTGAACCACATCGCCGGGCTGCCCGTCCTCAACCTGCACGTAATAGTCAACGCCCTCCGTGAGCTTAACCGGCTCGTTCGGGAACTGAAGCGAAACTCGCACCTGCGTCTTGTCGAAGTCCCAGCGATAGAGGACAATCTCATCCGCGCCGTATTTCTCCGCGTTGCCGAAATAGTATGGGCCGAAGTTGAACATATATCCATATTCGTCGCTGCCGTACCATAGCGGATTTCCAAAGGTAACATCCTGCTGGGCAATTAAGAGTCCCGTCGGGGCGAATACATTTTTGACGATATCACTTCTCAGATTCAGCCCCAGTTCGAGACAACCATTGTCCGTTATATAGGTAAACTCACTCTCCCGCGGATAATCCTCCTCGGCAAGGTTCTCCGGAAGACCGAGCCGATATCCTCCCGCTGAAAATTCCTCAACGAAATATCCGGCAGCTTCGGCACCGGAAAGATTAACTCCGTTTAAGGAAATTCCGGCGTGCGGGTTTTTTGTCCCGACGAGGAAAAATTGGTAGCTCGGCATATTGACCGTATTGCCCGCGTCGTCAGAGGCGGCTAAACCCATCCAGTCCAGGTCGGCGCTCGTAATGTCGATCATATAATATTTCCCGTCGATCTCTACATAATTCCACTCGTGACCGGCTCCGTTCATAACTCCGGTGACGCAGAGCACCTTCGCGATACCCAGCGAATTGCATATGTAGGAGAAAGCCCTCGCGTATGCAACGCAGACGGGGCCGGGAGTCGTCGTGTCCATAACTCCCGTTATCGACTGAGTATAGCTTGCGATTTCCGCCGCAAGTCCCGTTCCGGGGAGGGCAAGACCGTCTCCGTCCGTGAACTGATAATCGCGCTCGGCGAGGATTTTGTCATAGACGAGGTGGAGCTTGTCGTAAACCGTGTCCACCGTATCGGTCAGCGCCTTATACTCCGCGAGCTTATCTGCGATTCTCGCGGCGGCGGCTTGGCGCTCGCTCTGTTCGGCGTGTTCGACCGAAAAGCAGGGTATGATTTCAGTTATATATCCGTCTTTGTAAGAAAACCCATATAAAGGAATCACGAAAAAATACTGCGGATTGTCTGTCTGCACGGCGCGTATAGTTACTTCAACCATATTAACCCAATGAAAATAAACCTCGTCATTAACCGGCTGCCCCTCGCTGTCGGTGTTTATGCGCAGCTCAAACGCGGAAACGTCGAGCGATACCAGCTCAGTGATGTATAAATACTCAACAAACTGCTTGTTTTTATACGGGGTCTCCGAATAATACGCCTTTTCAAAAGCCCTGACAAAGCCGTTGTAGATTGCCGTCATCATCTCGGCCTCGTCCTCGGAGGAGTTCGCGGGGTCGGAAACCCAGTTATATCCATAGTCAATGCCGCCGGGGAGCGTAATCTCGGCCTTGGGGTCGCCTCGCCGGACAGTGATGACTTCGAGAGGATCAGCAGCCTCGGCTGTACCGGAGATGCTCTGACGGATGCCTAAGCTTGCCGAGCTAAACTCCGTAACGCCGCTATCCTGCGCACTTGCCGTAGTCGGTGCGGCGCAGAGCAGTGCGGCGCAAATCGCGAGCGCGAGAAGTGCGGACAGGAGCCTGTTGTATCTTTTTTTCCCCTTATATATAGTCATGAAAACCACTCCCCAATAGATTACTAAACACAGTAAGTTAATTGTAGCATAAACAGCTCAGAGGAGCAACGAGAAATTCATTACTTCCACAAAATACTTTATTTTTTGTTATTTTTTGACTTTCAAAACTATTCGCTGAAGTGGGTGTGGTTATTGATATGGTCCATGCAAAAGCAGTGGTAACCGCCGCACTTTGAGCAGAAGCGAAACTCGAGATTCGGGTAATCTGCGTCCGTGCGTCCGCAGACCTCGCACTTGCGGGTGTATTTTTTAAACGCCTGCTGCTGATGATATTGCCGCGCCGCCGTCCTGTATTCTATGGTGCGGTTGCGCTGCTGCTGGGCGGCTTTGATGTTCTTCGGGCGCATACGGTTAAACAGCCAGCCGCCACAGAAGAGCAGGTAGTTGGCAATCGCGACGAGCGGCAGGAGATTTGCCGGAAAATAACGCATTCCGGTGATGATTTCAAGGGCGAAGAATGCCGCATCAACCCACGCCAGCCATTTTGCCTTTACGGGGATAATGAAAAACAGCAGGAAAGTCGCGTCCGGATACAGCGTGGCGAAGGCGAAGAACATCGACAGATTGATATATGAGGCGGTGAGCATCATTGAGCTGCCGGTGATGAGCCAGACGATAAGCCCGAACGCGAGCGCAGAGAGCATTCCGAAGAGATAGTACAGGGTAAATTTGCCCTTGCCCCAGGCGCTCTCAAGCGAGTTTCCGATGGAGTAATAGAAATACAGGGCAATCGCCAGCCACAAAATGTTGCCGATACCAGTGAAGGGCGGCACGATTACGAAGGTGAAAAGCCGCCAGACTTGACCGAGCGTGAAGACCGCCCGCGCGTCGAAGGTCAGGGCGCCTAAAAATAGCCCGGTGGTGTCCATAAGGGCGATAACGTAGCAGATTACATTGCCGATTATGAGATAGAGCATTAAATTTTTCACGCCGAAGTTCGGGTGACGGCGCAGAAAAATCTCCACGCGCCGCGTAAAGCCGTTCATAGAATTCCCCTCCGTGATTACGATTACTGTAATCATAACCTATCTGAAACGCGAAGTCCACAGAAAGAGAAAATATTTACAATTCGACTTACAAAATAGCAATTGACGGCGCTGCCAAGGTATGCTATAGTAAAACAGACGTTGCGCAACACATGTTTTAGAGAGGTGATTCACTTGCCGCCGATACAGAAGTTTTCGAGAGACGAAATTATAATAGCCGCGCTGAATCTCGTGCGGAGACAGGGCCTTGCAGGCCTTACCGCCAGAGCCTTGGGAGATGAGCTGGGAACCTCGTCCCGCCCCATTTTTACGGCGTTTAAAAACATGGAGGAGGTGCTCAAGGAAACCGCTCTTGCGGCAAGGCGGGAGTATAACGACTATGTTGAGAAGGGACTTGAGGAGGCCAACGCCTTTAAGGGGGTCGGAAGCGCGTACATTCGCTTCGCGGTGGAGCAGCCCCGACTCTTCGAGCTGCTGTTTATGAATTCGAGCGAGCCGGCTTTCGCGCTCGAAGATATACTTCCCGCAATCGACGACAACAGCCAGAGAATTTTAAAATCCATAATGGAACCGTATGGACTCTCAAAGGAGCAGTCCTACAGGCTTTATCAGAATATGTGGCTGTTCTCGCACGGGATTGCCTGCCTTTGTGCCACGGGCGTCAGCCGTTTGAGCGAGACGGAGATAAGCGACAGACTGACAGAGATGTTCACCGGTCTGATGATAAGAATAAAAAGCGAGGGGAAATGAGATGATTGAGATTAAAAATGCCGTAAAAACCTATGGCGCCGGGGACAGTGCCACGAGCGCGCTGAAAGGCGTGTCGCTGACTATTAAAGACGGCGAGTTTACTGTTCTTCTCGGGGCGTCCGGCTCCGGAAAATCTACGCTCCTGCATATCGCGTCAGGCTTAGAGCGTCCAGACGAGGGCTCGGTCGAATATGACGGCATGGATATAACCGCTCTCGGCGATAAGCTTTTGACGGCTTTTCGGAGAGAGAAGGTCGGCTTTATTTTTCAGCAATACTATCTGCTTCCCGGGCTTGACGTGGACAAAAACGTAAAGATGGGAGCCCAGCTGGCGGGAAACCGCGACTACCGCAAAATAATTGAGGACGTTGGACTCGGAGATAAGCTGCATAAGCTTCCCTCTGAGCTGAGCGGTGGCGAACAGCAGAGAGCTTCCATCGCGCGTGCCTTGGCGAAGAGACCGAAGGTTTTGTTTTTGGATGAACCCACGGGCGCCTTGGACGAGGAGACCGGCCGGCAGGTTTTGGACTACATAAGCGCGCTGCAAAAGGAGCTTGGGTTTTCTGTAGTGATGGTGACGCATAACGCGAATATCGCCGAAATGGCCAATACCGTCGTCAGGATGAACAGCGGCAGAATCATCGAAACCGCCGTAAATGAGCGGCAAAAATCCGCATATGAGATAGGTTGGTGAAGATATGATTATCCGTCCGAAGGACACGGTGAAGCTGTTCGGCGTTCTCATAATGTGCGCCTGCGCCGTACTCATTTGCACCCTGTTTCTTAACTCCAATATTGATTTGGCGCGAATTAAGGACCAGATTCACGGTCCCGAAATGATGATGATTTATGATTTAACAGTCTCCTCCGGTAATATGACCTGCGCCGTTACTGGCGGCGCGCTCGGACTGACTACGGTGGTGATGCTGCTGTTCTATGTTAAGCACTACATCGACGCCCACAAGTCGGAGCTTGGTATTTTAAAGGCGCTCGGCTACTCTAACTTTGAAATTGCGAGGGAGTTTTGGGTGTTCGGCCTAAGCGTTTTTACGGGAACGGCTATCGGTTTTGGTCTGGCTTACGCGTTCATGCCCATGTTTTATCGCGTGCAGCGAAATGACGCAGCTTTGCCCGAGGTTGCGATTCATTTTAACCCGATTTTGGTTTTGTATCTGATAGTGCTGCCTACGATTTTATTCTCCGCGCTCGCGATACTTTACAGCTACCGGAAGCTCAAGCGACCGGCGCTGGAGCTTGTTCGGGGAAGCAAGGCAACTAAAGTCAGAAAAGCAAAGCCCGCAAAGAAGGGCGGGGCAGATGTGCCTTTCCTGCGGGAGCTGAAACGGAATATTTTGATGAGCCGGTTTTCGCTGGTGTTCTTCATCTGGTTTGCCTCGTTTTGCTATGCCGCGACGGTTATCATGTCCTTCAGCTTGAAAGAGGTGGGCGGCAGTGAAATGATGGCGGCTATGATGGCGGGGATCGGGATTGTTTTGGCAATAACGACTCTGTTTCTCGCTGCGACAACGGTGATTTCCGGCAACGCGAAGACCATTGCCATGCTGCGCGTGTTCGGCTACTCCGACCGCGAGTGCGCAGGGGCGATTTTGAGCGGCTACAGGCCGGTGACTTACATTGGTTTCGCGCTGGGGACCTTGTATCAGCACGGGCTGATGAAGCTGATGATGGCGCTGTTTTTTGATAACAGCGTGTTGGGCTTGCCGGAGTATGAGTTTGACGTAGGGGTGTTTTTCATTGCGCTGGCCTCGTTCGTGGTGATATATGAGCTGTTCATGCTGGTCTATGCCGGAAGGCTAAGGCGAGTTCCGCTCAAGGAGATTATGCTGGAGGAGTAGGCGGGCGTTATTTTGTAAGGGGAGTCGAACCCGCGCGGGGTCGGCTCCCGCTTGCTTTTTAGGACAAATTAAAAATAGTTGCAATGCTTAAAAATAGTGCTTGCAATTTTAGGGAAGAATTGCTATAATACCAAGGCATTACGCACGGAGGCGGATCGTCGCGTCGGTGGCTGACCTGAGACAAGGTTGGCTGGCGCGGCGGGAGGAAGTCTCCGGAGGAAAATAACAAAACAGGAGGAACAAAAATGTCAGTAGTATCAATGAAGCAGCTTTTGGAGGCGGGTGTTCACTTCGGACACCAGACGCGCCGCTGGAATCCCAAGATGGCGGAGTTCATCTATATGGAGCGCAACGGCATCTATATCATCGACCTTCAGAAGACCGTGAAGAAGCTGGAGGAGGCCTATAACTTCGTCCGCAGCCTCTCCGAGGCCGGGGAGAGCGTGCTCTTCGTGGGCACCAAGAAGCAGGCTCAGGACGCCGTCCGTGAGGAGGCCGCGCGCGTGGGGCAGTTTTTTGTCAACGCCCGCTGGCTCGGCGGAATGCTCACCAACTTCAAGACCATGCGCACCCGCATTAACCGTCTGGCGCAGCTGCGTAAGATGCAGGAGGACGGCACCTTTGATATGCTTCCCAAGAAGGAAGTTATCAAGCTTACCAATGAGATTGACAAGCTCGAGAAATATCTCGGCGGCGTCAAGGAGATGAAAAAGCTGCCCGGCGCGCTCTTTATCGTTGACCCGCGCAAGGAGCATAACGCAGTTGCCGAGGCGAGAAAGCTGCACATTCCGATTATCGCGATTGTGGACACGAACTGCGACCCGGACGAGGTTGACTATGTGATTCCCGGCAACGACGACGCCATCCGCGCGATTCGCCTGATCTCCGCCGCCATGGCGAGCGCCGTTCAGGAGGGGCGTCAGGGAGCAGATGCAGAGTCTGATACTCCTTCCGCGGAGACCGCGGAAGAAGAAGCAGACTCTGAAGATAATAGATAATAGATAATAGATAGATTGGGTCGCGCGATGCGCGACGGATTAAATAATACGAAAGGTTGAGATATATATGGCATTTACAGCACAGGATGTTAAGGCGCTCCGTGAGATGACCGGAGTCGGCATGATGGATTGCAAGAAGGCGCTTACCGAGAGCGACGGAGATATGGATAAGGCGGTGGAGTGGCTCCGCGAGAAGGGGCTTGCCGCCGCGCAGAAGAAGGCCGGAAGAATCGCCGCCGAGGGCGTTGCCTACGCCGAGGTTACTGACGGCGTCGGCGTCGTGATTGAGGTCAATGCAGAGACCGATTTTGTGGCGAAAAACGAGCTGTTCACCGATTTTGTCAAGGGCGTTGCCAAGGTTGTCGCGCTTGAAAATCCCGCCGATCTCGAGGCGCTTTTAGCGGCGAAGTATCCCGGCGGCGAGCTGACCGTTGAGCAGGTGCAGCAGGAGAAGGTTCTGGTTATCGGCGAGAACATCAAGGTTCGCCGCTTTATGCGCTATGAGGGCGGCTTGAGCGTGCCCTATGTCCACATGGGAGGCCGCATCGGCGTTATCGTGAATATGGACGTCGCGCCGGAGCTTGAGGGTAAGCCGGAGCTTATCGAGCTGGGCAAGGACTTGGCGATGCAGATTGCCGCGATGAATCCGGGCTATCTGGACAAGAGCACTGTCCCCGCCGAGGTTATTGACGGCGAGAAGAGCATTCTCATGGCGCAGATTAACGAGGACCCGAAGAACGCCTCTAAGCCGGAGAACATCAAGGAGAAGATGATTATCGGGCGCATTAATAAGTTTTACGACGAGAACTGCCTCATGCAGCAGCAGTTTGTGAAGCGTCCCGAGGACAAGATTTCCGTTGAGAAGCACGTCGCGCAGATATCCAAGAGCTTGGGCGGGAAGATTGAGATTAAGGCCTTCACCCGCTTTGAAAAGGGCGAGGGCATCGAGAAGAAGCAGGAGAACTTCGCCGAGGAAATCGCGAAGCTCGTACAGTAAGGGACAGATAAGAGATATTAGATAATAGATATTAGATAAGAGACACTGCCGACGCGTAATGAGCGTCGGCAGTGTTTTTGTAGATTTGTGTGACAAAATGGAAACAAATTGGGGAAAATTGTTGAATTTTGGGGAAGCGTGTGGTAGTATATAGTTGTAAGCAAGAGATGGGAGCAGGGACGATGAAAAATAAGAGCACGAGAGAAAAGAAGTATATTATAAATAAGAGAATTCCACAATTTATAATAATTATAAGTGGAATGCTCACACTGGGTTGGTTTGTTCTGGTTGTAATAGCAAACTGGCCAAAAGCATTAGAAGATGGTTGGATTTGGTTTCTGTTACGCGATATGGCAATTCAAATACTTCCGATTTTTGCTACAGTTATGATATCAGCTCTTATTTCTGCAACAGTTATAGAAGTAAAAGAGAAAAATAAATTGCTTGATGAAATCATGCGAGAAGATGTGCTTTTAAGTGATTATATAATAGACAATCTTGAGTTTAGTCGAAAGAAAGCACTTCTTAATAAGCTATACTTAGATGAGAAGGTCTCTCCGCACAGAGAAATGTTTGAACACATGATGAAGAACCTAGATGATCATAGAAGCAATTTGAAAGGTGACAAAACACTGTACTATGAAAAGTGTCATATAACTGTCAATTGTGAAATAGGTGATGAGTTTATTACAAAAACTATAACAAGAGTCATTGAATTGAAATCGGAATTACCTATGAAGTTTGGACGTCACAAAATAATAGGTTTAGCATATTCACCGGACTCAAAGGAACCGGAACTACTCAATTTTTCTGTAGACGGACAACCCAGAAAAGACTCTGTTGTTCATGAGTATCCTACGAATGAAGATAACCATTTGATGAACAAGAGCAAGAATACTATTAAGAAGGATTTTATTTATATTGATCCCGACGACAGAGGAATTGATAATACTAACGGTGTACCGTTTAAAATCGTCTATAGAACAGCAGTTCCTAATTGGGACAAAAACTATACGTGCCGATTAAAATATCCGTGTAAAGATTTTCAGCTGATTTTCAACATTGATCCGAATGATTCTCGTTATTGTCTGCACACTGCTGCTTTCGGATTTGTGGATGACGGCAAAGCCTCGCCAAACGACGACTCTGGGCAACACGTAACTATAGTATTTGAAAACTGGGCATTTCCGAACGATGGAGTCAGTGTAACTATGCAAGAAATTGTTGACAGGAAAAGAGAACAGGAGTACAATGGAATAGGAACAGGAGGAGATAGCTATGAAGAACGCGGTATCTATGTTACTTGACGATGAGTGGGCGTAAGCTCACTGAGTTTTGTTTTATACTAACGACAAGTCCCGGGGTGAGCAATCACGCGCGGGGCTTGTCGTTTTTTGCGATATTTTAACGCCGCTATTTTATTATCCTCAGGGGGGTGTGGATGTTTTCGAGGAGGACGGATTCGTGAGCTCCGCCGGTTTCGCCGTCGCGCGTCCACTTTACGGGGCGGTCGAAGGTGAATTTTATTTTGCGGCTGCGCAGGAGCTTTACCTTGGAGCCGGAGAAGGTTCTTGACATTACGTTGCTGATTATGCTGTTGAGCTCCGAGAGATTTGAGGGGGTCTGGATCAGCAGAACCTCAAACAGGCCGTCGTCCAAGCTGACCTCGTTTTCCGTGAGCTTTAGGAGTCCGGCGACGGAGGTGCTGTTTGAGACGCTGCCGAAGATGAGGCGGTCGTCAATCAGTTCGTCGTCCGTCTCTATGCGGACGGCGTAGTCCGTGACTGAGGGGAGATGGCTCATCGCCGTCAAGATGTAGCCCAGCTGACCGAAGGTCTGCTTGACCTCCCTCGGGGTCTCGTAGCTGACCTCGGTGAAGGCGCCGAAGGCCGCGATATATGTGAAATAGTCGTTTAAATTAAAACGTCCGACGTCGAGCGGATAGGGCTTTCCGGCGATGATTGCCTCGGCGGCGGCTATTGGGTTTCGGGGCAGGCGCAGGGTCGATGCGACGTCGTTTGCCGTGCCCTGGGGGATGTAGCCCAGTGCGGGCGGCTTCGGCAGCTGAGCCAGACCCGAGACGGTTTCGCTGAGGGTGCCGTCCCCGCCGACGCAGACGACGCAGTCAAAGTCCTTCGCGTAGTCCAGCACGAGCTGAGTTACGCTGCCGGAGCCCGAGGAATAGAACACCGACGGAATATATCCGGCGCGATAAAAAATCCTTGAAACCGCGGCCAGACAGTCGGGACTCTTGCCCTTTCCGGCAACGGGATTGAGTATTAGCATCAGCTTCTTAAGCAAGAAAAAACCCTCCGAATCGAACAAAAAGTGCCGTAAAGCATAAAAACCAAGCTCCATAATTATACTCTATCTGTCTTTTACAGTCAACGTCGGAGGGAGAATATTCATACATTGTTTGAATTTGAAGAAAAAGGATTGCAGTTATCTCAATATAGGCTGGAGCTGTCTGCCGTCGAGGGCGGCGGCGACGGTCTCGTCTATGAGCGCCATGTCGGAGACGATTGAGAAGGGCTTTTTTACGCTGTCGTCCTGACGCAGGGGGACGAAATACATATTCTTGCGGTTGAGCAGCTCGCCTATGTTTTTTGCGTTCGTGCTCAGCGCGTCGTTGCTGGATACGCAGAGAACGATGGGGCGCTCATTGCGCAGATGTGCCTTACAAGCCAGGGTTACGGTGGTGTCGGCTATACCGGCGGCGAGCTTTGCAAGGGTGTTGCCGGTGCAGGGGGCGACGACCAGAACGTCCAGCAGCTTCCTCGGGCCTATAGGCTCGGCCTCGGTGATTGTGAGTATCAGCTCGCGCCCCGTGATTTTGCGCAGGGACTGCTTCATGTTCTCGGCGGAGACGAAGCGCGTGTCCGTCGAGGACGAGTTGTCGCTCATTATCGCCGTCACGTCATATTTTTCCGTCAGAGTGCGCGCGACGGGGAGAAGCTTGTCAAAGGTGCAGTAGGAGCCGCTCAGCGCCAGCCCCAGCTTAGGTTTGCTCAATTTTATTCCATCCTCTCTTTTCGCGAATTATGTTCAGCAGGGTTTCCTTGATGATTCTTCCGGCGGTATCGGGGGCGGTCTCGGCGGGCAGACCCAGCGCCCAGATTGTTTTCAGCTCTAACCTGTTTGCCGCCTCAAAATCCACCCCGCCGGGTCTGGACGCGAGATCCAGAACCAGCGCCTTTTTGTCGATGCGCGAAAGCCGCGCGGCGTCGAGAACCGGTGCGGGAACGGTGTTTATAACCGTGTCGAAGCGCTTAAGCTCGCCGCCCAGCGTTCGGGTGTCAAGGGGGGTACAGCCGGCGGCGCGGATATAGGCCATATCGCCCGGTTTTCTCGCGGAGACGGATACATTAGCGCCCAGCGAGCGAAGTCTTGAGGAGAGCATTTTTCCTATGCGCCCATAGCCGATTATCAGCACGTTGCTCTCCCAAATTGCAAGCGTAGAGTGTTGGAGAATAATCGAAATCGCGCCCTCCGCCGTTATCAGGGCGTTCATTACGACCAGCTCCTCGCGGGCGTAATAGTCCGTCAGCTCCAGCCCCGCGTCTCCTACGAGCTGCAGAAGGTAGTCGTTCGGGCGTCCCGCGCAGATAACCGCCGACTTCGGAAGCGCGCGGACGACGTCTGCCGGGTCCAGAACGCGCTCGCTCAGCGGGGCGTTAATATTGCCCTGAGCGTCGAGCGCGGGAAGGGGAAGCACGACGCAGTCTGCGCCCTCGAGAGCACCCTCAAGCGTGAGGAAGCTGCTCATACACTCGAAGGGGCAGACCTCTTCCAGCGCAAAGCAGGCGGTCTCGTGCCCTTCGCGGCAGAGTGAGGCGGCCAGACTGACTATTCTCAAGTCGCCGCCGATAAATGAAAACTTCATAAGGCGTTCATCCTTTCGGGGTCATATACATCCGATTTCAGCTGTTCCATAGTATGCGGCGGAGTAAACAGTTTGTTAATGTTTGGGTTTGCGGTTGACACTCCGTGCGGGGGGGTTATATAATGGACACAAGCAAATGGCGACCTTAAGAAATTTAACTAAGGAGGAAGAAAAAAATGGTAGGAAATAAGTTTTATATCTGCCGCCACTGCGGCAACATTATCGGGCTAGTGCACTCTTCCGGCGTTCCCATGGTCTGCTGCGGAGAAAAAATGGAGCAGCTAAAGCCCAATACGACGGACGCCGCGCAGGAGAAGCACGTTCCCGTTATCACGGTAGAGGGCGATTGCGCGACGGTGAAGGTCGGCTCGGCGGCGCATCCGATGCTCTCTGAGCACTTCATCGGGTGGATTTATCTGGAGACCGAAAAGGGCGGTCAGCGCAAGGAGATTAAGCCCGGCGAGGCGCCGGTTGCCAGCTTTAAGCTGGTTGACGACAAGGCTCTCGGAGCCTTTGCCTATTGCAATCTGCACGGGCTTTGGTATGCCCCCTGCGAATAGACTGACAAAGGAGAAAAAACATAATGGAATTTTACCGCTGCCCGGTTTGCGGGTATATTGAAGAAGGTCCCCTCCCCGCCGGTTATAGGTGTCCGCGCTGCAAGGTGCCGGGCGAGAGCTTTGTGAAGATTTCCGAAGAGGAGCTGGGCTCTAGCGCCTATGGAGGCACAAAGACTGAGGAAAACCTCAAGGCCGCCTTCGCCGGAGAGAGTCAGGCGAGGAACAAGTATACTTATTTCGCCGCCGTTGCCGCGAAAGAGGGTTTCGAACAGATTGCAGCGATTTTTTCTCAAACAGCGAGAAATGAGCAGGAGCACGCGCGGGTCTGGTTGGAGGAGCTGGGCGGGATTCTAAGCACGGCCGAGAATCTAAAGGCCGCCGCCGAGGGCGAAAACTATGAGTGGACGGATATGTATGCCGGTTTTGCCAAGGACGCCGAGGAAGAGGGCTTCCCGGAGCTGGCAGAGAAGTTCCGCAAGGTTGCCGCTGTCGAGAAGGCGCACGAGGCGAGGTTTTTGGCGCTGCTGAACAATATTGAGATGCGCCGCGTGTTTGAAAAGAGCGAGGAGACCATGTGGGAGTGCCGCATTTGCGGGCATCTTGTCATGGGTAAGAAGGCTCCTGAGGTCTGCCCGATTTGCAAGAATGCCAAGAGCTATTTTGAGGTTCGCAGCGAGAACTATTAAGGTTCCGGTTTGAGTGATTAAGAGGGGCTGACAGCTGCGTCAGCCCCCTTGTCTTGTCGTGAAAGGACAATTTTTATGGACACTTATGAAAAGCTGCTGAAATGCCGCGACGCGGTGCGCGCGGCGACGGATTTTGTGCCCGAGGTGGCACTGGTGCTCGGCTCGGGGCTGGGGGGCTTCGGGGAGCATATTGAGGGGGCGCTGGAGGTACCGTATTCGTCGATTGAGGGCTTTCCCCTTTCGACGGTGCCCGGACACGCCGGAAAATTCCTTTTCGGTTATGTCGGAGGGGTAAGGGTCGTTGCCATGCAGGGGAGGGTTCACTATTATGAGGGCTATTCCATGCGCGATGTGGTGCTGCCGATTCGGCTGATGGGGCTGCTGGGGGCGAAGACGCTTTTTCTAACCAACGCCTCCGGCGGGATTAACCCCAAATTTGCTGCCGGAGATTTTATGCTTATCCGCGATCAGATTTCGCTTTTCGTGCCGTCGCCGCTCATAGGGGAGAATGTGGAGCAGCTGGGGGTCAGATTTCCGGATATGAGCCATATCTATTCGCCGGAGCTGTGTGAGAAGCTGCGTGAGGCGGCGGCGGAAAATGGTATTGCGCTTAAAGAGGGCGTTTACGCGCAGCTGACGGGGCCGCAGTTTGAGAGTCCGGCGGAGATTCTTGCGCTCAAGGCTTTGGGTGCGGACGCCGTTGGCATGAGCACGGCCTGCGAGGCCCTTGCCGCGCGGCACATGGGGCTAAGGGTCTGCGGGGTGTCTTGCGTTGCTAATCTTGCGGCGGGCATTTCCCCCACGATTCTCACCCATGAAGAGGTTCAGGAAGCAGGAAGAGCCGCGCAGGAGAGCTTTACGAGGCTTGTTAAGACGGCGATAGAAAAAATGAAGGAGTGAGGAAGCTGCGAATAGACCCGCGGTTTATTCGGAGATTGACTGAGGAATATGCGCTATAACTGCATTCTTTTTGATTTTGACGGGACGCTCTGCGACACGGCTGCGGGCGTCATGGGGGCTTATCGGATTGTTTTGGGGCGGCTGGGGATTCCCATCCCGACGGAGGAGACCCTGAAAAGCTTTGTGGGGCCGCCGCTTTTCGAGACCTTTACGAAGGTGTTTGAACTGGACACCCGTGAGGCGATTGAAGCTGTGAATATTTTTCGCGAGGTTTATGCCGAGGGCGGCGCGAGGCAATATGAGATCTTTAACGGGGTGCCGGAGATGCTTGCTGCGCTTCGGGAAGCCGGGGCGCGGCTTGCCGTTGCCACTTCAAAGATGGAGGAGGTGGCGCGGCGGATGTGTTGTGAGCGCGGCATTGAGAAGTATTTTGAGCTTATAGCGGGCAGCTTGCCCGACAACTCAAGAAGCGGCAAGGAGCAGATAATCTCCTTTGCCTTGGAGCGACTTGGCTTGCCGGACGCCGCCGAGGCCTTGATGGTGGGCGACAGGTTTTATGACGTTGTCGGGGCGAAGAAGCGCGGCATGAGGTCCATGGGCGTGCTCTATGGATACGGCTCCCGCGGGGAGCTTGCCGGCGCGGGCGCGGATTACCTTGCCGAGTCGCCCGAGGAGGTTGCACGGCAGATATTGGGTATGAAATAAAAAAATTTAAAAAGTTTAGGCCGATTTGCACGGAAACGTGCAAATCGGCCTTTAGTGCGCGCTAAGGGTGAAGGGAATTTCCTTGAATAAAAAACACACTGAGAGAGAGGTAATTAAAAATGGCAAGTTCTAACAAAACAGCAAATTTTCAGCTGAACCAATGGGTTCCGAACGACCCCGTCCTTATGGAGGATTTTAATGCGGACAATCAGAGGATCGACGCGGTTTTGGGAGAGTTGGACAGCAACTCTATGATTAGAAAGCTGGCGGACGTCACGGTGACGCAGAGCGGAGTCAAGCTCATTGATTTTGACTTGTCCGGCATAGACATGACCCAATACTCCCTACTTTGGCTCAATCGCGTAACCGGCACGAATCCCACCGGCTACAGCCTTTGCTGCGGCGTGAATCATATGGAGATGAGCACCAACGGGCACGGCAGCAAGTATGTGCGCATTCAGGTCGGCTCTGATCCGGGCACCTATTGGTCAGAGAATTCCTATTCCACCACCTTTAGCAGCTATACCGGACAGCTTACCTTTCATATGAACGGCAAAGACACGCTGGAATGGAACGATACGGATACGCGCTTCAGGGTGAAGCCTTCAAGCTGGTCGGGCAGCACTAGCTCATCCATCGGGGGGCTTGCGCCGACCGACTTGACGTCAATACAGGTGAAATATGATTATAACGGGACGACAGACTTTCCCATCGGGAACAGGTACAGCCTCGTGGGACTGAGAAAGGTTTAGAGGGGAGGATTTTTAGCCTCTGGACAAAGCATAAAAATTTTGCTATTATAAGGAAAAAGTCTTTTAATAAGCTTGAAATTGTATTACAATACCTAAGGGATGGCGTGCCTGTGCCGACACGGTGCGGCGGAAGGAGATAGCATGGCTTCAAAAGAACCGGTTTATAAACGCGTGCTCCTTAAAATAAGCGGGGAGGCCCTCTCCGGTACGAGGGGCTTCGGCTTGAACTTTGACGTTATACGCAGCGTCTGCGCCGCCGTAAGGCAGTGTATAGAGCTGGGCGTTGAGGTGGGAATCGTTGTCGGCGGGGGCAACTTCTGGCGCGGCGTTAAGGACGGCGAGGGAAAAATGGAGCGCACAAGAGCCGACCATATGGGTATGCTGGCTACTGTCATGAACTGCCTTGCCCTGGCGGATGTACTCGAGCAGATGGGCGTTGAGACAAGGGTGCAGACGGCAATTGAGATGCGCGCGATTGCCGAGCCGTATATTAGGCTGCGCGCCATGCGGCATTTAGGGCGCGGCAGGGTTGTTATCTTCGGCTGCGGCACGGGAAGTCCATATTTCTCCACGGATACGGCGGCGGTGCTCCGCGCGGCGGAGGTGGAGGCGGATGTAATTCTGCTTGCCAAGAATGTTGACGGGGTCTACAGCGCGGATCCCAAGAAGGACCCGGAAGCTGTCAAGTATGACGCTATCAGCTATAACGACGTTTTGGCAAAACGTTTGGCGGTTATGGACTCGACGGCGACGAGCCTTTCTATGGACAACAACATTCCGGTTTTGCTATTTGCGCTCTCGGAGCCCGAGAATATCGTTCGGGCGGTTTGCGGCGAGAAGATTGGCACGGTTGTTAAGTAGTATCATAATAAACTTTTTGATTTACGGAGGGATTAGATATGTCAGGAGATTATTCCGAGTTTACCGACAGAATGAAGAAGACCACGCAGGTGCTCTCAGCGCAGTTTGATTCGGTTCGGGCGGGCAGAGCCAACGCCGCCGTGCTCGATCAGATTCGGGTGGAGTATTACGGCACACCGACGCCCATTAACCAGATCGCCAGCATTGCGATTCCCGAGCCGCGCAGTCTCACGATTTCCCCCTGGGATGTGAGCAGCCTAAAGAAAATCGAAAAGGCGATTTTAGAGTCTGATCTGGGGATTAACCCGCAGAACGACGGCAAGCTCATCCGTCTGGCCTTTCCGCAGCTTACCGAGGAGCGCAGGCGCGAGCTTATCAAGCAGATTAAGAAATATGCCGAGGAGGCGAAGGTTGCAATTCGCAACATCCGCCGCGACGCCATAGAGCAGTTTAAGGATCAGAAAAAACGCTCTGACATTACCGAGGACGACCTCAAGGATATGGAGAAGGATATGCAGAAGCTGACCGACGACTATATCAAGCAGATTGACGAAATTGCCGCGAAGAAGGAAAAGGAGCTGCTGGCAATTTGATTAGCATCTTTCGTAAAAAGCAAAAATGGGCGGGGAAGCTGGACCTTACCAATCTTCCCCGCCACATTGCCATTATTATGGACGGCAACGGACGCTGGGCGACGAGGCGGGGACTGCCGAGAAGCGCGGGTCACGCCGCCGGTGCGGAGAATTTTCGCACGATTGCCACCCACTGCAAAGACATTGGCGTGGAATTTCTGACGGTATATGCCTTTTCCACCGAGAATTGGCGGCGTCCCGAGGAAGAGGTCTCCGCCATTATGGGGCTGCTTGAGAAATATCTGGGAGAGGCGCTGGAGAAGATGGAGCGCGACCGGATAAAGATGAAGTTTTTCGGGGAGATTGAGGCTCTTCCGGAGCGGCTTTACGCTCTTGCCCGACGCACGGAGGAGATTGGCGCGCGCTATGAGGGCTTTCAGGTGAATATCTGCATAAACTATGGCGGCCGTGATGAAATTATACGCGCGACCAAGTCTTACGCAGAGGATTTCGCTGCGGGAGAAGCTTTAGAGCTTTCGGAGGAGCAGTTTTCCTCGCGGCTCTTTTCGGCTGGGGTGCCGGAGCCGGAGCTGCTTATTCGTCCGGGCGGAGAAAAGCGGCTTTCTAACTTTCTTCTCTGGCAGGCCGCCTATGCCGAGCTGTATTTCTCGGACGTACTCTGGCCGGACTTCGGCACAGAGCAATTAGAGCGCGCGATAAGCTGGTTTCAGGGACGCAACAGGAGATTTGGAGGGGTTACAAAGTGAGAGAGAGAATTATTGTTGCCGCCGTTGCAATTCCGCTGCTGGGGCTGATTATATTTTTGGCTCCGGTTTGGGCCTTAGGCGTACTTATCGGGGCGGTTTCTGCGATTTCGGCCTTTGAGCTATTAGAGTGCGCCGCGCCGGGCTCTCCGCGCAGATTTACGGTTTATGCGGCTGTGTCGGCGTTTTTGATTCCGATTTTCGGCTCGATAGGCTATGCTTTTGTCGGGAATCTGCTTGTGTTTGCGCTGGCGATTACTATATTCACGGAGTTTATCCTCTCCTTCCGCGAGGAAAAGCGGCTGGACTTGGAGACGGTTTTGCTTGTTCTGTTCGCCGGGGCAATAATGCCGCTTATGCTGGGCGCGATAGCGCGAGTCGGCGCTATGGGGCTCGGGCGGGGCGCAACCTTTTTGCCCTTTGTGGTCGCCTTTTCATGCGACAGCGGGGCATATTTCGCGGGAAGGTTCTTCGGAAAGCGCAAGATTTTTCCGCAGCTCTCGCCTAACAAGACGCTTGAGGGCTGCATAGGCGGGGTGGCAGCGACGGTGGTTATAATGCTGCTGTATGGTTTGGTGCTGGCCTTGTTTAAGGTGGAGACGCGCTTCTGGCCGCTGGCGATTTATGGGATTTTTGGGAGCCTTATCTGTCAACTGGGCGATTTGGCGTTTTCGGGCATAAAGCGGCAATATAATATAAAGGACTTCGGAACGCTCATACCGGGGCACGGCGGAGCGCTTGACCGCTTTGACAGTCTGCACTTTGTCGCGCCGGCGATGGAGCTTATGCTCACGCTCGCCGTTTTTTCGGGGAGAGTGCTATGATAAAGTCACTGAGCGTATTGGGCTGCACGGGCAGCATTGGGACACAGACGCTTGACGCGGCGCGGCAGCTCGGTCTGCGCGTTGAGGCGCTTGCCGCGCACAGCAACATTAAGCTGCTTGAGGCGCAGGCAAGGGAATTTAAACCCCGCTTTGTGGCGGTATATGAAGAGGAAGCCGCGCGCGCTCTGAAGAGAGCGCTTGCGGACACGGAGATTGCGGTCGCCTCCGGCGCGGGCGGGCTTAAAGACGCGGCGGAGCATTTCGGCGACTGCGTTGTGACGGCTCTGTCGGGTGCGGTGGGGCTTCGCCCGACTCTGGCGGCGATGCGCGCCGGACGGCGGATTGCCCTTGCGAACAAGGAGACTCTGGTCTGCGGCGGCAGCCTTGTTATGGCGCGCGCCAAGGAGACCGGAACGGAGATTATACCGGTGGACAGCGAGCACTCGGCGATTTTTCAGTGCTTAGCCGCGCAGGGTGACAGACGCTGCCTGAAGCGCATTATTCTCACCGGCTCCGGCGGACCCTTTAGAGGGAAGGTTCTCGCTGAGATGGAGGGTGTGACGCCGAAGCGGGCGATTCGGCATCCGAATTGGAAGATGGGCGCGAAAATTTCGGTTGACAGCGCGACGCTGATGAACAAGGGTCTGGAATTTATTGAGGCGATGCATCTTTTCGGCGTATCGCCGGAGCAAATTGAAGTAATAATACATCCGGAGAGCATAATACACTCTATGGCGGTCTTTGACGACGGCTGCGTGATGGCGCAGCTGGGTGTGCCGGACATGAAGCTTCCGATTCGTTACGCGCTGACCTATCCTGAGCGCGCCGAGAGCGATGTTCCCGCGCCGGATTTTGCGCAACTGGGCAAGCTACATTTCTTCGAGCCAGACCTCACGAACTTTCCCTGTTTGAAGCTGGCGATGGACTGCGCCAAGTTCGGCGGCACCGCGAGCGCCGTTATGAATGCCGCCAACGAGAAGGCGGTCGCGGCCTTCCTGAGCGGGGAGACGGACTTTCTCAGTATCTATGAGCTTGCCTATGAGGCTGTCAGCAAGCTGAGTAGCCCCGGGCAGAGCTCGCTTGAGGAGATTGAGGAGGCGGATTTTGAGACGAGGGCCTTTGTGAGGGCGCGGATACGGGAAGAGCGGGGACGGGAACAATTTTTAATTGAGAATTGACAATTGAGAATTGAGAATTCTCAATTCTGCATTCTCCATTGTTTTTTCGAAAGGTTTTTCTGGCAAATGTATATTGTAATAGCGATCATCATTTTCGGGGTTCTGATAACAGTTCACGAGCTGGGGCATTTTATCTCGGCAAAGCTTCTTGGAGTCAAGGTGACGGAGTTTGCCGTGGGCATGGGTCCGGCTCTTTTCAAGCGTCAGCGCGGCGAGACTCTCTATGCCCTTCGCGCGCTTCCCATAGGCGGCTTTTGCGCCATGGAGGAGGACGAGGAGAGCGACGATCCGAGAGCCTTTGTGAATAAGGCGTGGTGGAAGCGGCTTATTATTTTGGTTGCAGGCTCGGGGATGAATTTTCTCGCGGGCTTTATCGTGCTTCTCATCATCGTGCCCGGCTCGGCGCAATTTGCCGCGCCCGTGATTGTTAATTTCTTCGAGGGCTGTCCCTATGAGGGGGCGCAGGGGCTGCAGGTCGGCGACGAGTTTTATAAAATCGACGGGCACAGGACTTATTTTCGCAACGATGTGAATATGTTCCTCAAGCGCGGGAGCGGGGTCTTCGACATCGTTGTGGAACGCGGCGGGCAGAGGGTGACGCTCGAGGACTTCGAGATGGTTCCGATAGAGTATGAGCTGGACGGGCAGACGGTTTTGTACTACGGCTTTCGTTACGGCACGTCGAGAACCGGCGTCGCCTCGGATTTTAGGGATTCCTGGAATGCGTCGCTGGACTTTGTGCGTATGGTCTGGATGGGCCTGGGCGATATTGTGACGGGTCAGGTGGGGCTGCGAGACCTCTCGGGACCCGTCGGGATAGTGGATATTATCAGCGACGTCGGCGAGGAGGCGCCCACCACGAGCGCGGCGGCCTTCGGCATCAGCTATCTGGCGGCGTTTATCGCGATTAACTTGGCTGTGATGAATATGCTTCCGATTCCGGCCTTGGACGGCGGGCGGGTGTTTTTCCTGCTGCTGACGGCGGCCTATGAGGGGATAGCAAAGCGTAAGCTGAACCCCAAGTATGAAGGCTATATCCACGGGGCGGGCATGGTGCTGATGCTGGGGTTTATGGCGGTGGTGATGTTCTCCGACGTGTATAAGCTGATCAAGTAGCCCCCGCGCCATGCGTGCAGCGTTTTACAGACAGCGGAGAGATTTATAATGACAAGAGAAAAAACCAGAAAAATAAAGCTCGGCGGACTTTACGTCGGGGGGGACGCGCCGGTTTCGGTGCAGTCGATGTGTACGGTGAAGACTTCCAATGTTACTGCGGTGCTCGCACAGATTCTGGAGCTGGCTCAGGCGGGCTGTGAGATTGTCCGCCTTGCGGTGCCGGATGAGGCTTCGGCGAAGGCGCTTCCGGCGATTCGCGCGGGAACAAGCTTGCCGCTGGTGGCGGACGTGCATTTTGATTACCGCCTCGCCATTGCCGCCATGGAGGCGGGCTTTGACGCGGTGCGCATAAATCCGGGAAACATCGGCTCGAGAGATAAGGTGAAGCTCGTAGCTCGCGCCTGCCTGGCAAACGGCACGGCGATTCGCGTCGGGGTAAACGGCGGGAGTCTCGAGCGGGGGCTGCTCGAGGAGTTTGGCAGTCTGCCGGAGGTGCTTGCCGAGAGTGCGCTGCGTCAGATTGAGCTGCTTGAGAGCTTTGGGCTGCGCGATATTTGCGCCTCTGTGAAGTGCTCGAACGCGCCCGACACCGTGGCGGCCTATCGGCGGCTCGCCGAGCGGACGGACTGTCCGCTGCATCTGGGTTTGACGGAGGCCGGGGGAGCTTATATGGGTACGATTAAATCCTCCGCCGCCATCGGCGCGCTGCTGCTCGATGGAATAGGCTCGACGATTCGCGTTTCGCTCACGGCCGACCCCGTGGAGGAGGTTCGCGCGGGCCTTGCGCTGCTGAAGGCCGTCGGCCTAAGGCGCGAGGGCGTGGAGCTGATTTCCTGCCCCACCTGCGGCCGGACGGGGATTGACCTCATTGCCGCCGCAAGGAGCGTAGAGCAGCTGCTGAGAGACGTAAAGACCCCGCTGACCGTAGCCGTCATGGGCTGCGCGGTGAACGGCCCCGGAGAGGCGAGACACGCCGATTTCGGGCTCGCGGGGGGAGCCGGTGAAGGCGTGCTCTTCCGCCGGGGCGAGATTGTCGGGAAGGCGCCGGAGGAGGAGCTTGTGGGTGCGCTGGTGGAGCTGATACATAGAGAAATACAATAGGGCGAGGCTGCGCAGTTTAGTTTGCGGTCTTGCCGAAGAGAGGAAAGATAGATACAGTGAGTGACAGGACGGAATTTTTGACGATGTTTCCCTTCTGCGCCGAGCTGTCCGCGCTTTGCGGGGGACTCGGCGCGGCTTACATAGAGAGGGTGACAATCAGCAGGGATAGGAAGAATATGCTGGTTGTTGCAAGCTTTGCCGGGGAGGCTGCGCCGGAGCACCTCCGGCAGCTTGAGGGTGCGATTGCCGCCGAATACAGCCTAGAGCGCGTTTTGGTGGAGTCGCCGCCCAAAAAGGTTGAGAAGGCGGACAAGTCGGAAGCAGCAGCTCCGGCGGCGGAGCCGGCCGCGAAGGCTTCGACGGAGAAGACGGGCGCTAAGGAGGGCGAAAAGACCGCTTCCGCGAAGAAGCCGGGGGAGAAGGCGCCGAAGAAGCTTTTCGGGAAGGCCTCCAAGCGGCGAGTAACGCCCATGAGCGCGCTGTCAATCGAGTCGGGTCCTGTTTGCGTGGAGGGCGAGATTTTTCTTGAGGAGAGCCATCCGACCAAGAAGGGCGACGGCTGGGTGCTGCGCTTTGATGTGACGGACTACACAGGCTCTATTCGCGTGAGTAAGTATTTTGCCCCCGGGGAGAGCCGGGGGGAGCTGGACAAGCTTGAGGCGGGTCTGTGCGTCACGGTCTATGGCGGGATTGAGCACGACCGCTATGAAAACGACATTTGCCTAAGACCGACGGGGGTCTTTGAGATTAAAAAGCCCCTGCGTGAGGATACGGCTAGGGAGAAGCGCACGGAGCTGCACCTGCACACGCGCTTTTCCGCCTTGGACGCGCTGACAGACCCCGCCGACGCCGTTAAGCGCGCGGCATATTGGGGGCACAAGGCCGTCGCCATAACAGACCACGGCGTGGCGCAGGCCTTTCCGGACGCCTGGAGCGCCGGTAAGAAGGCGGGGATTAAGGTTATCTTTGGGCTGGAGGGCTATTTTATAGACGACGGTGCGGGACTTTCCGGCGAGGCGGGGGAAGACGAGCTGCCGGAGGAATTTGTCGCGGTGGACGTCGAGACGACGGGGCTGTCCAGTTACAGAGATCGCCTGACGGAGATCGGCGCGGTGCTCGTTTCCGGCGGGCAGGTCAAGGAGCGGTTTCAGAGCTTTGTCAATCCGAAAATGCCGATTCCGCCGGAGATTACGCGGCTGACGGGGATAACCGACGCCGACGTCAGGGATGCGCCGGAGGAGGGCGAAGCCCTCGGGGCTTTCTTGGACTTCGCTGCGGGAAGACCGCTTGTCGCGCACAATGCGCCCTTCGACATGGGCTTTTTATCCGCCGCGGCAAAGCGCAGTTCTCTGAGCTTTGAGCCTGTGACCTACGACACGCTTACCCTCTCGCAGGGGCTGCTTTCTGATATGCGTCACCACAAACTCAACAATGTTGCCGAGCGGCTGGGCTTGCCGGAATTTAACCACCACAGAGCCGCCGACGACGCGGAGACCTGCGGGCTGATTTTCCTTCGGCTGCTGGATATGCTGGAGCAGCAGGGCGTTACAAATCGCGCGGGGCTGGAGGAATTTTCACGGCGCGGCGTCCTTGCCAGGCCGCGCAGCGGCAGGGTGCGGCACATTATTCTGCTTGTCAGGAACAGGACGGGGCTTAAAAACCTATATGAGATAATAAGCCGCTCACACCTCGAGCACTTTCGCAAGAATCCGCTTATTCCGCGCAGCCTGCTTGAGCAGTATAGAGAGGGGCTGCTGGTGGGCAGCGCCTGTGAGGCGGGGGAGGTCTTTGACGCGGTTCTGAACCGTGTGAGTGACTCGGAGCTTGACAAGGTCTGTGAGTTTTATGACTATCTGGAAATTCAGCCGCTTTGCAACAACGCCTTTTTGATTGCCAACGGCAGGGCGAAGGATTACGACGAGCTGAGGGCTTTTAACAAGCGCATCTTCGCGGCGGCGCGCAGGCTCGGAAAACCCGTTGCCGCGACGGGCGACGTGCATTTTCTTGATCCGCAGCAGGAGATTTTTCGCAGGATTTTGCTTACCGGCAAGGGCTATGCCGATGCCGATAAGCCCATGCCCATATATTTTAAGACCACGGACGAGATGCTCGAGGAGTTTTCGTATTTGGGAAAGGACGCCTGCAAGCGCGCGGTCATAGACGATCCGGCAAGGCTCGCGGACCTGTGTGAGAATATTGAGCTGCTGCCCAAGGGGCTCTTTCCCCCGTCGATTGAAAACTCGAAGGAGGAGCTCGAGGAGCTGGTCTATGACAAGCTGCATAGGCTCTATGGCGAAAAGCCGCCGGAGCTTGTGACAAAGCGGGTCGCAGAGGAGCTTGACGCCATTATAGGGCGCAACTATGACGTTATCTATATGTCGGCGCAGAAGGTTGTTGAAAGCTCGCTCAAGGCCGGGTTCCCCGTCGGTTCCCGCGGGAGCGTCGGCTCGTCCGTGGCGGCGTATTTCGCGGGCATTACGGAGGTCAACGCCCTTCCTGCGCACTATCGCTGTCCCAAGTGTAAGTATTCGGATTTTGAAACCGGTGGAGGCTTCGGCTGCGGCGCGGATATGCCGGACAAGCTCTGTCCCGTCTGCGGTGAGAAGCTTGACAAGGACGGCTTTGACATCCCCTTCGAGACCTTTCTGGGCTTCGGCGGAGACAAGGTGCCGGACATTGACCTCAACTTCTCCGGGGAGTATCAGGAGAAGGCGCACAGGTTCACGGAGGAGCTTTTCGGGCGCAGTCAGGTTTTTCGCGCCGGAACTATAGGTACGCTGGCGCAGAAAACGGCCTTCGGCTATGTGAAGAACTATCTCGAGAAGCACGGTCAGATTGTTACCAAAACAGAGGAGACGCGCCTCTCGCTCGGCTGTGTCGGGGTAAAGCGCACGACGGGTCAGCATCCGGGCGGGCTGGTTGTCATTCCGCAGGGCATGGACGTGACGGATTTTTGCCCGGTGCAGCACCCGGCGGACGACTCCGGCAGCGGGATTATTACCACGCATTTTGAGTATCACTGCATGGAGGACAATCTCTTAAAGCTCGATGAGCTTGGGCACGACGACCCGACCATGCTAAAGATGATGGAGGACTTAACGGGGGTTTCATCTAACGCTATTCCTCTTGACGATCCCGAGACGCGGCGGATTTTTCTCACACCCGCGCCGCTGGGACTGCCGGAGGGCGACCCCATAATCGGCAAGACCGGCACTATCGGCATTCCGGAGTTCGGCACCGGCTTTACGCGCGGGATGCTCTCAGACACGAAGCCGAAGCGCTTTGAGACTCTGGTGCGGCTCTCGGGCTTTTCCCACGGGACGGACGTTTGGCTCGGCAACGCAAAGGAGCTCATTTTGTCCGGCACGGCGGATATAAGCGCGACAATCGGCTGCCGCGACGATATTATGCTCTATCTTATGAGTATGGGCATGGACGAGCGTGTGGCGTTTAAGATTATGGAGGCGGTGCGCAAGGGCAGAGGGCTGACCGACGAGCAGGAGCGCGAGATGAGGCAGCTCGGCGTGCCGGACTGGTATATATTAAGCTGCAAGAAGATTAAATATCTCTTCCCCAAGGCGCACGCGGTCGCCTATGTCATGATGGCATTTCGCATCGCCTGGTTTAAGGTGCACGAGCCGCTGGCGTTCTATTCGGCGTATTTCTATCGGCGCAGCCAGAAGGACAGCTTTGACGCGGCTAAGATGGTTGGGGGAATCGGGCTTGTGGGTAGCGAGATTGATAAAATTCGCCTGAGTGAAAAAGAAAAGCGCGCCACGGTCAAGGAGCTTGACCTGCTGACGACGCTGGAGGCGGTCTATGAGTTTTATCTGCGGGGCTTTGATTTTGAGCCGGTGGATATTTATGAGTCGGACGCGGCGAAGTTTTTGATAAGCGGTAACAAGCTGCGGCCGCCGTTTTTGGCGGTTTCGGGCTTGGGCGGGAAGGCCGCCGGAGACCTTGCCGCCTGCCGCGGCGATTCGCGCAGTTTCGTCTCAATCGAGGAGGTCGCGTCGAGCTGCTCGAAGATCAGCCGCGCGCACATTGAGCAGCTGAAAGCACTGGGGGCGTTCGGAGATTTACCTGAAACGAGCCAGATGTCGCTGTTTTAGAATGTAACAGAGCTGCTCAAATTGAGCAGCTCTGTTGGTTATTTAGATAATATCTATTATCTATTATCTAATATCTATTATCTTATTAAAAACAGTCTCCGACTGTTTTTAATACATTCCGCCCATGCCGCCCATGTCGGGGGCAGCTACGGGGGCGGGGGGCGCGGGAATCTCGGCGACGAGACTCTCGGTGGTGAGCACGAGTGCGGAGACGGAGGCGGCGTTTTGCAGGGCGCTGCGGCAGACCTTTGTCGGGTCGACAATGCCGGACTCCATCATGTCGCAATACTCTTCCTTCGCGGCGTCAAAGCCGAAGTTTACATTGCTGTTGCCCTTAACCTGCTCTAGGATTACCGCGCCCTCGAGACCGGCGTTCGCGGCAATCTGGCGGATCGGCCAGCTAAGAGCCTTGGCGACTATGGAGGCGCCGGTGCGCTCGTCGCCCTCGAGGCCTTCCATTGCCTGCTCGGCGGCCTTTCCTGCCACGACATAGGCGGTGCCGCCGCCGGCGACGATGCCCTCTTCAACTGCCGCGCGGGTCGCATTCAGAGCGTCTTCGATGCGGAGCTTCTTTTCCTTCATCTCGGTCTCGGTCTCTGCGCCGACCTTTATAACGGCGACGCCGCCGGCGAGCTTCGCGATGCGCTCGTTATACTTGTCCTTGTCATATTCGCTTGTAGAGTCGTTCATCTGGCGAGTGATTACGCCGATTCTCGCCTTGATTGCCGTGGGGTCGCCGGCGCCGTCGATGATCATCGTGTTGTCCTTGGTGATCTTTACAACGCGGGCGGTGCCGAAGTTGGCAACGTCGAACTGCTCGTCGTCGAGGCTCAGGCCGACGTCGGCACTGATTACCTGACCGCCGGTCAGAATCGCGATATCCTCGAGCATCTCCTTGCGCCTGTCGCCGAAGCCGGGCGCCTTGACGCAGACACAGGTGAATACGCCGCGCAGCTTGTTGACGATTATTCCGGTCAGGGCGTCGTTTTCAATGTCCTCGGCGATGATGAGAAGCTTGCGTCCGGCCTTCATCGTGGCGTCGAGCACGGGGAGCAGCTCTTGCAGGGTGGAGATTTTCTTGTCGGTGATGAGGATGAAGGGATTCTCGAGCTCGGCTTCCATCTTCTCGGTGTTCGTGACCATATAGGGAGTGAGATAGCCGCGGTCAAACTGCATTCCCTCAACAACCTCGGTATAGGTGTCGGCAGTTTTGCTGTCTTCAATCGTGATGACGCCCTTCTGGGAGACCTTTTCCATCGCGTCCGCAATGAGGTTGCCGATGAAGGGATCGCCGGAGGAGACCGTTCCGACGCGGGCGATATCCTTGGAGCCGGAGACGGGCTGGCTGTTGCTGCGCAGAGCCGCCACGGCGGCCTCGGCGGCGGCATTGATGCCACGGCGCATGATCATGGGGTTAGCCCCCGCCGCTACGTTCTTTAGTCCCTCGGTGATCATCGCCTGAGCGAGAAGTGTTGCGGTTGTCGTGCCGTCACCGGCGACGTCGTTGGTCTTAGTGGATACTTCCTTGATGATCTGAGCGCCCATGTCCTCAAAGGCGTCCTTGAGCTCTATCTCCTTGGCGATGGTTACGCCGTCGTTTACGATCATGGGGCTGCCGAACTTGCGCTCGAGCACTACGTTGCGACCCTTGGGTCCGAGGGTGATTTTAACTGTGTCCGCGAGCTGGTCTATACCGGTTTTGAGAGACCGTCTGGCCTCTTCACCGTAAATAATTTGTTTTGCCATCTTCATTTCCTCCTTAGTCTTCGATTACGGCGAGAATCTCGCTCTGCTTGACGATAGTGTAATCAGTGTCGTCGATTTTGATAGTCAGGCCTGAATACTTGTTGCAGGCGACCTTGTCGCCGACCTTGACCTGCATTTTCACATTTTCGCCGTCCGGCTGTGCGCCGTCGCCCACCACACAGACCTCAAAAAGCGAGGGCTTTTCTTTCATGCTGCCGGTGAGAATGATGCCGGATTTCGTGGTTTCCTCGGCCTCGAACTGCTTCAGCGCCACTCTGTCTCCCAAGGGACGAATTTTCATTTTGTTTACCTCCTATAAAATACAAGCTTAAAAGATGTTTTTTCATGATGTTAGCACTCAAACCATAAGAGTGCTAACGTGTATTATAATAATCCAAAGGCAAAATTTCTGCAAGCCATATTTTGCCTAAAAATGAAGTGGATTATAGCAAAGATTTGGATAAATTGCCTAACGGACAAAGTAAGGGTACGAGACTTATTGACACAAGAGCTAACCTTGCACCATGTATTTGTTCGGCTAAAGCTCACAAATACATGAACAAATCGCATTTGATCATGCCGTTGTAGAGCTTGCGCTTTTTGTCCGCGCGGCGGCCGAAGCTGCGCTCAAATTCCGTGTGGGAGCTCAGCAGATAAAGCTGCCAGTTTTCGGTTTGGGCAAAGGCTGCGCCGAAGGCGGCGTACAAGCTCTCTGCCTCGCGCTTTTCCATGAGGCGCTCGCCGTAGGGCGGGTTTGTGACGATTACGCCGCGCCGTGTTTGGAGGTCGAAGCCCGAGGCGTCCGACTGATTAAAGCTAATATACCGCTCAAGGAGCGCATTTTTTGCGTTTTTGCGCGAGATTTCCAGAGCCTCGGGGGAGATATCGGAGGCGAAGATGTGATAATCGCCGTCGTATTCCTTCGTCGGAGCCTCCTCCCGCGCGGCTTTCCAGACGGAGGGGGGGATAAAGCTCCAACTCTCCGCCGCAAAGCTGCGGAATAGCCCCGGGGCGCGGTTCTTTGCCAGCAGCGCCGCCTCGATGGGCAGGGTGCCGCTGCCGCAGAAGGGGTCGCAAAAGTCGCCGCGGCCACGATAGCCGGAGAGTATCACCATGGCGGCGGCCAGCGTTTCGCTCAGGGGGGCGGGGACGTGCTCGGGGCGGTACCCGCGCTTGTGCAGTCCGGCGCCCGAGGCGTCGAGATAGATGGAAGCGACGTCGTTCATGATGGAGAAGCGCACTTGAAGCGTCCCGCCGGTCTCCGGCATCCAAGAAAGACCGTAGCTTTGACAGAGACAATCCGCCATCGCCTTTTTGATTATGCTCTGGCAGTCGGAGACGGAGAAGAGCTTTGAGTTCAGACAGTGTCCCTTGACGGGGAAGGCGGCATCGCGGGAGAAATAGTCGGACAGGGGCAGCGCCTTTACGCCCTCGAAAAGCTCGTCAAAGGTGGCGGCGGGGAAGCTGCCCAGCTCGACGAGAAGGCGCTCGGCTGTGCGCAGCCAGAGGGAGGCGCGCGCGAGATCGCCCTCGTTGCCGGTGAAGAAGACCCTGCCGTTTTCCGCGCGTACCTCGCGCATATTGAGTCGGCGCAGCTCCGCCGCCAGCGGCCCCTCGAGTCCGAAGTGGCAGGGGGCGCAGAGCTTAAACTCCATCGGTTTCGCCGTCGGTTTCGGGGAGAGCTTCTGTTTTGGGCTCGGGCTCGGAGGACTCGCCGTCGGTTTCGGGGAGAGGCTCGGAGTCGGCTTCGGGTTCGGAGGACTCGCCATCAGATTCGGGGAGAGCTTCGGAGTCGGGCTCGGGCTCGGAGGATTCGCCGTCAGACTCGGGGAGGGCTTCGGAGTCGGCTTCGGGCTCTGAGGATTCGCCGTCAGATTCGGCATATTTTGTGAGAATGGCGTCAGAATCGATAACGGCGGCCTTTTTCGGCTTATAGAAGCCGACGCCAAGCAGCACGAGCTCCACGAGAGCATACAGCAGCAGCGCGCCCGCGACGGCGGAGGTTGCGATTACGAGAGTCTGACTGCGGCCTCCGACAGTGTCGACTGTGATCATATAGTCGGAGATATAGTTGGCATAGTCGTCCGTCTCGGAGATGATATACAATTCAAGCAGCTGGTCATAGTTCAGACCGAACCAGTCGTAGGCTAAGGCGGCCTGGTCCTCGCTGAGCGGCTCAATGGTGCCCTGTACGGAGATAAAGTTGTCCAGCCCCTCGGTTTCGCCGTTGATATAGGCATAGGTGGCGTTGAGAACCGCGTCCGCCGAGTCCAGATAGCGCGAGGTGAAGCGCACAGCCAAAAACTCGCCGTTGACGAGTATGAAGCCATAGCGCGCGTCTACGCGGCTGCCTCGGGCGTCGTCGGCGAAAAAGCCGAGGATTGCGGGAATATCCACAGTGACAAAGTCTCCCTCGGTCTCCTCGGTGACGGAGAAGGACTTTTCGGGGCCCTTGAGGAGGGGGATTATTGCAAAACCGCTTATCGTCAGCATAAGGCACGCCAGAATCAGCGCTGCGATTATCCGGATGAGCGCGAAGCGCGCCCGATTCTTCGGCGGCTGGGTTTCGGGGGTCTCGGGTGAATTGTTGGGGAGGTTTTCGTCCATTGTGGTCAGTTCTCCATTCTCATTTATTTATCCGACGCCAGATTTATAATATTTACGTCTGTGTGGTTATCTAAAAGCTTTGCCTCTCGGCTGTGGCAGGTGAAGACTATTATCTGACGCTCTTGCGAGAGCTCGTATAGCAGGCTCAAGGCGGCTCGCGCGCGCTCGTCGTCGAAGGCGGTCAGGGCGTCGTCTAAAATGAGCGGGGCTCTCTCCTCGCCCGGAAGGGCTAATTCGCACAGGGCTAATCTCACCGCGAGATAGAGCTGCTCCAGCGCGCCGACACTGAGGAAGGAGTCCTCGTGGGAGACGGCGTCTCCCGTCAGCCGCGCGGAGGCGTGAAAGCTGCGGTCGAGCGCGACGGCGTCATAGCGGCCCTGGGTCAGGCGGATGAAGAAATCGGTAGCAAGCTGTCCAAGACGCGGCGTGAGGCGGTTTTGAATCTCGACTCCCGCCTCGGTCAGAGCCTCGGACGCCAGAGACAGCGCGGAATATTCGCGCTCCAAGCGGTCGTGCTCTGAACGTAGGAGGGCGATTTTCTCTAGCAGGCTCTCGCGGCTAGGAAGCTGCGTCAGCCTTCCCTCATGTCCGGCGAGAAGCTCGCGCTCACGGGAGAGAGCGCGCTTTGCGTCCTCAAGCTGCTTTGCGATTTTCGCAGGGGCGCTGTCCGGCGGGGGGTCAGAGCGGGCGAGGAGGTCGTTTTCACTTTTTTCAAGCTCGGCTTGCGCCTTGGCAAGAAGCTTTGCCATATGCTCGCTCTCGCCGCGCAGTCGGCTCCACTCGTTAAAGACCCGCTCGTGGCGCGCGAGCACGTGTCTTAGCTCGTCCTCGTTAGTTGAGCCGTAGCGCGCGAAAATATCGTTCATGCGGCGAAGCAGAGCCGTTCTTTCAAGCTCGCGCCTGGCAATAATCCCGATAAGCACCAAAAACAAGAGAAAAACCCCGGGCAGAGAAAAAGGACGATCCAGAATAATCAGCGCGCCCATCGCGGCGGGTATCATGAAGTACAGAGCCTTATTAACGGGGTTTACGCGCACATTGAGCTTGTCCCGCAGGGATTTAATTTCGCGCAGGTCGGTTTTCGCCTTTGCGCCAAGCTGCTTCGGCGTCAGGTCGCCGAAGGGAGAGGCCTTAAGCTTTTGCTCGGCAGCAGCAGCGGCGGAGTCTGCCTGCTGACGCTCCGCCTCGATACGGCGGACGTTCTCCCGCGCCTTTGCAAGCTCTTCTAAAATGCTCTCGCGGTGTCTCTCAAGCGCGGGAGCAAGCTCACTCTCAAGCTCGGCTATCCTCTCGCCCGACTCAAGTACGGCGGCGCGGTGCTCGAGAGCTCTCGCGGTTTCGGAGTCGAGCCGGTTGAGGGTATCGGTCAAGCCGTCGATTTGGCTCTCGATCTCCGGGAGCTGACCGGAGTTTCTGTAGCGTCTTTGGCGCATGGCGCCGGAAAGCTTTGAGACGGCGCCCGTGAAGGAGACGTCCTCGTCGCCGCTGCGGACGAGAGAGGAGATTCGCTTTTCAAGCTCCGGGCTTGCCGAGACCTGAGCCGCGCCCTGACCGATGAAGGCGGAGCGTTCAAAAACCTCCCTAGGAATGCCCAGCAGCGAGAGCCCCGGCGGCTCCGTCAGCTCCGGAGCCGGCTCCAAGGTGCCGGTTATGACGGCGCTAAGCTCGCGCATGGGCGCCGAGGCGCGTCCGCTGCGGGAGAGGGTTATGCTGCGGCCGCCCGTTTCAAGCTCCATGCTGCCGGACATAGGCGCGCCGCTCCAAGGGGCGAAGCGGACCTTGTCCGGCTTCTTTCCGCCCTTTTCGCGGGCGGCGGAGTCCACGCCGTAGAGCATATTTTTTATAAAGGAGCACCAAGTGCTCTTTCCGCATTCGTTCGGCGCACAGACGATGTTGAGACCGTCTGACAGCTCGAGGCAGCTGTTTTGGAGTCTGCCGTAGGAGGCGGTCAGCTTTCGGATAATCATTCGAGGCGACCTCCCTCCAGTGCGTTGAGACCATATCGCGCGGCAAGCTCGATTCTATCGCGCTCGTCGTCGCCTCGGGCGGCGTCAAATTTGGTTTTGAGTTTTTGGAGGAACAGCCCCGTCAGCCCCGGCGCATTCAGCGCATCCCAGACGTTTCGGCGGCGTACCGTCTCGTCGCGCAGGGAGAGCTCGGCGAAGCGGTTTTCCAGCTCCCGACGCAGGGCGGGAAGATTCGGAGGGGAGTCGGTTTCGCCTTCAAGGGCAAGGCGCACATAGTCGGTTGAGGAGAGATTTATCGTTGCAGCCCTAACGGCATCCAAGGGCTCGGCGTCGGAGACGTCGACTGTTATGTTTTCGTATTTATAGGTGTACAGGGGGATGAATTCCGCGGTCGCGCCCTCTTCAGAAAGCGTAACTAGCAGACACCCCTTAGCCCCCAGCTCGTCATAGCCCCGCCCCTCCGTGCACCCCGGGTAGGCATAGGCTGTTTTACCGGCGAAGGTGAGCCCCGTGCCCATATGTATATGTCCCAGGGCGACATAGTCCATACCGGAGCGCTCCAGCTCGCGCCTTGTGACGGGGCAGTAGTCGCCGCGTCCGCTCGTGAGAGCTGCGTGCAGAACCATTATGTCCAAAATGCCGAAAATTTTTTCAGGCGGCGTGAAATTTGTAAGCAGCGGCGGGCAGAAGGCCCTCTCGAAGCCCGCGCCCCAGATTCTGGCGTTAAGCTCGGGAAGCTCTGTGCTGGTGATAGCTTCGCCCTTGAAGACGCGGACATTTTCGGGCAGCTCTAGGTGCGCCCAGACGCTGTCGGGGGAATAGGGGTCGTGGTTGCCGGGAGCGATGAACACCGGGACCTCCGCATGAGCTAAAGCTGCGCAAAACGCCTCCTGAGTCTCGCGGGAGACCTCTTTGCTCTCAAAGATATCGCCGGAGAGAAAAATCGCCTCGGCGCCGTGAGAGACCGCGGCGTCGGCAAGCGCGGCGGGAATTTTCCTTGCCGAGGCTCGGCGCGCGGCGGCAGCCGCGGGCGGCAGAGACTCAAAGGCGGAGTCGAGATGAAGGTCTGCCGCGTGTAAAAACTTAATCGTGCTCATAATATCCTCAGTGCCTCCGCGCCGACGCATTTGCCCGTTTCGGTGTCGAGGGTAAAGACGGCGCACTCAAGCTTCCCAGCGCCCGCTGCCTGCTCATAGCGGCGCGGCGGCTCGCCGAGAAATTTTTCGATGCTCTGCTGCGGGGCGATGCCCAGCACAGAGACGGCGGGGCCTGTCATGCCCAGATCTGTGATATAGCCCGTGCCGTTTGGCAGCACAGCGCAATCTGAGGTTTGAACGTGGGTGTGGGTGCCCCAGACGGCGGAGACCCGCCCGTCGAGATAGTAGCCCAAGGCCGCCTTCTCGCTCGTAGCCTCCGCGTGAAAATCGACGACGATGAGCTTCGTGTCCAGCGAGGCTAAAATCTCGTCCGCGACGACGAAGGGGTTGTCCGTATTCGCGTCGAGCGTGAAGCGCCCCATGAGATTTATTACGGCGAGTTTTCCGAAGGGGGTTTTATAGACATCGTGTCCCAGCCCCGGACAGCGCAGGGCGTAATTTGCCGGACGCAGGATGTTAGAACGCTCGGCGAGGTATTCCTTCATCTCCCAGCGCGTCCAAGTGTGGTTGCCGAGGGTTATCACATCCGCGCCCGCCGTGAAAAGCTCCTCCGCCTGTGCGGGGGTGATTCCGACGACGTTGGAATTTTCACCGTTGACGACGGTGAAGGCGATGTTCTTCATTTTTTTGAGCGAGGGCAGGCTGTGGCGCAGGAAATCCAGTCCCGTCCGCCCGCAGACGTCGCCCACCGCGAGAATATTTACCGTCATGAGGTTTACTCTTTCTGTCGGTGATATGAAACTAAGGTATTATAGACTATTTTCGCCAAAAATGCAAAAACAATATATGAATTTTTTGGAAGCGGGTCAGACCCTGAAAGTATTTTTTTCTGTTCTTATAATTATGGAGTTCAAAGCAAATACTAATACCGATAAAATCGAAAGGAGAGCCGGTTTTTTATCGGCGGTAAATTAATATGACGGCAACAAGCTTTACAAGAGGAGTCGGGGTCGGTCTCGTGGTCGGTTCCGTGATAGCGATGACGGCGCTGGCGATTCCGACTGATAAGCACCATCACCACATCAGCAAGAAAAGCCCGGTCGGGCGCGCACTTCACACCGTGGGTAATATTGTGGATAACATTACCGATTCTATAGGTATGTAAGAACCTGCCGGAGGCTCTCTTCCGGCGACAACGAATAAATTTGAACAAAGGTATTGCAAAACTTTTCCGGCTGTGCTATTATTCATAGGCGCGTAAATAAATGCGCCCTTAGCTCAGCTGGATAGAGCGTCTGGCTACGGACCAGAAGGTCAGGAGTTCGAATCTCTTAGGGCGTGCCACGTCGTCGCGGACTGCATATCGTTCGCGGCGGCGTTTTTATATATAAAAACGCCGCCGCTCGCTCATTCCGTCGCTCCTCCTTGCCGCAAAAGGTCACGCTCGCGTCGCCTGCTCGGTTGCAAGCGCCCTCGCGACGGCTTTGGCTCGCTACCAACCTTTTGCGGGATACGGGGCAGAGGAGCTTTTTCAGCGCGCATGTCGCTGAAAAAGCAAGTTTAAATTCGCCGCTATGCGGCGGAAAGCTTTTGCGGGAAGCGACGACTCTTGCTTGACTTGTTGCATAATTTTTGTTACTAATCATCAAAAAAATATTATTCGGGTTGACATTTAAGTATATTGACATATAATAGAGACTAGGTAATTATAAACTTTGATTCGACAAGGTTTGACTCCGGTGAGTTCGTTTCCGGACGTTTTTATTCAAAAGGGAAAGGTTTTTATATGCTTAAAGCTTTTATCACATATACCGATGAAATCGACGACGCGGGCTTAGCGTTGGCGGATATCCAAGCCCAAATGGGTTCATATTATCCGGAGGAGGGGGCTACGCTCGGCATTCTCTCTTGCCATGAGGAATTTGTACATACAGGCGTGGCGGAGAGCGTTGTCAAGGCGATGCCCTTTCCGGTGGTGGGAATGACATCTATGTGCGTCGGAGCCGGACCCGTACCGGCGGGCGACACTAACCGCGCCGAAGGCGAGCTGCGGCTGACAATGATGGTCATTTCCGGGGATGAACTGCGATTTGAACTGATTGGTTCGGGTCCGGTGTCGGAGGATACGGATGTGCAGGAGCTTGCGCAACGGATGCTGTCCGGCCGCGGCACGCCCGCACTGCTGCTTGCCTTCACTCCCGACTACAGCACGGTGTCCTGCGACGCGCTCTGCCAGGCGGTGTCGCGCGCCTTGCCTGGAGTGCCGATGTTCGGCGGGGTAGGCGTCGACAATTCTCCGCTCTATAACGAGGACTGCTATGTTATTACGCCGGACGGCCCCAAAAAGGGCGAGCTGGTAATGGTGACGATCTATGGCGCGGCAACTCCGGAGTTTTTCACGGCTTCTGTCCCCGCGGACAAGGTGATGGGTCAGGCTTGGCGGATTACCGACTCGGATAAGGCCTGTCTTCGTATGGTGGACGGCAATCCGGTGACTGAATTTTTAAAAAGCTTCGGACTGACCCGATCGTTGGCGGAGGACGGCGCGCTGAGCGGCCTTTCACTGATTGTGAAGGAGCCGGGAAAGTCGCCGTATTCGCGAACGATGCTTGCCTTGGATAAGCACGGCGATCTCGCCTGCGGCGGCTGGATGCCCGGCGGCAGTGAAATTAGGATGGCGCGTTTTGAAAAGAACGCTATGCTCTCGGCTGCAATGGCACTTCTGGAATCGGCGCTTAACGGACCTCGGCGTCCGACGGCGCTGGTGGTCTGGTGCTGCGCCACCCGCGCAGCTGTTTTGGGAGACGACAATCTGGCGGAAATCCGCTTGCTGCGCGAGTTTGCCGGAGATATTCCGTTTATGTTTGCCTATGCCGGAGGCGAGATTTGTCCCGGACTCGGCGACGACGGTAACCTGTACAATCAATTTCACAACCAGAGCTTTACCCTGTGCGCTGTATATTGATGCATAGGCCTTTCAGACTTAAAGGAGCTTAGTTATGCAGGAAGAACTATACGAAAAAGAGATTCGCAGGCTTGAACGTGAGCTGAGAACGACCAAGGCGAAATTAAACAAGCTCACCGGCGTTTTGCGGGCCACGGAGGCTCTGCAGGACGCGATTAGCTCGCGCAGTGCCAAGCATGAGGCCTATAACCAGATGCTGCTGGACGCTATCCCCTGTCTGGTGGTGCTGCTGGATGAGGAGGGGCGCTTTCTTATGGCGACCCGCAGCGCTCTGGATACTCTCGGAGTGCCTGATTTTTCGATGATACGCGGTATGAACTATGTCGAATTGGTCTCGGGCGTGGTGTCGCCCGAGGACATTGAGTTTATGATAGAGCATTTCAACGAATTGATGAACGACGATACGATGGAGTCCTCCAGCTATCCCAGAGACTTGGATTTCAGCGGCAACGGCAATGTTCGCCACTACATGGAGACAAATCTGAAAATTCCCGCCACCGCGCACAATGAAAAGGGCTGCCTTGTGCTCTTCGTTGATCAGACAGAGGTTGAGGAGCAAAAGCGCGCGGCGGAAGAGGCCAATCGCAGCAAGTCGGACTTCCTTGCCACCATGAGTCACGAAATCCGCACCCCGATGAATGCGATTATCGGGATGGGCGAGCTGCTCTCCCGCACGGAGCTCGATTCCGTCCAGACAAAATATGTGAAGGATATTCGCAGCAGCGCCAACGGCTTGCTGGGGCTTATCAACGATATTCTGGACTTTTCTAAAATTGAGGCCGGTAAGATTGAATTGGTTGAGACCTCTTATAATCTGCGTTTTCTGATTGACCATTTGCATTCTATGTTTGCAAAAATGTTCGATGACAAGGGCTTATATCTGAATATTCAAATCAACGACAATCTTCCGCAATGGGTGGAGGGCGACGAGATTCGCGTGCGCCAGTGCCTTACAAATCTTCTGAGCAACTCCTGCAAGTATACCCGAGCGGGCGGCGCGGTGCTGGAGGCGTTTTTGGACGACGACGGCAAGACCTTAGTGTTTGTTGTTCGGGACACCGGAATCGGCATTAAAGAAAAGGACGTGCCGCAGCTCTTCCTGCCCTTTGCGCGGTTTGAGCTAAAGCGCAACCGCTCGGTGCAAGGGGCGGGTCTGGGTCTGCCGATTACCCACAATTTGGTTGAACTCATGGGAGGGACCCTGACTGTCAGCTCCGTTTACGGCGAGGGCTCGGTCTTTACAATGAGGCTGCCCTATGTGCCGGCTGAGAAAGAGTTTGTTTCCGACACGGAGGGCTATTCGCTTTTCTCACTGCGTAATGTCAAGGCGCTTATTGTGGACGATATTGAAATCAATCTGGAAGTTGCAAGGGCGATGCTTGAGATTTTTGATATTACTGCCGACACTGCCACAGGTGGTGCGCAGGCGGCGAAAATGGCGGCGGAGCGCGAATATGACATTATTTTCATGGATCATATGATGCCCGAGGTGGACGGAATTGAGGCGACGGCGCTTATACGCGCGCAGGGAGGGCATAACGCGACGGTGCCCATCGTGGCGCTGACCGCCAATGCGGTATCCGAGGCGCGGCAGCTGTTTTTCGCCAGCGGCTTCACGAGCTTTTTGGCAAAACCAATGGAGATTTCGACCCTTGCCACCTGCTTGCGCGGACTTTTTAAACCGGAAGTTAGCAAGGAAGACAGCGAGGGAAGTATCTGAGGATAGTACAAGGGTTAAGCAGGAGGAGTCGACAGGTGCTGCGGAGTCGACTCCTCTTCTTTGAGGTTATATACAAATGAAAAAGCGCAGGAAAACTATAATAATAATTCTCGTCTGCGCTCTGGCGGCCGCATTTATCGTCAGTCCGCCGGGGGCGGGTCTGCGTGTCTATGCCGTTATGAGCGCGGTCTCCGGTGCGGCGCAGCGCGAGAGCGTGGCGGTGCAGCGCGGCTTTGAGGTGAAAATCCCCTCCGGCTCCGGCTGGGCGGCGAAGCCCTGGATATTTAATGCGGACTCACTATTTGAGCGCCTAACGGGCGAGACAGGCGCGCGCTTGAGTATAATCTATAATTTCGGCAGCTTTGATTTTTGGCGGGGCTGCAGCCGCCTTTTCGACGAGAGCTCGCCCTATTACAACAGCTTTTACGGGGCGTATCTGGCACAGCTGCCGAATGGCGCGGTTTATGGCTTTACGCCGGAGGGCGAGGCAGATGCGCAGGCTCCGGCGGCACTGGCGAGGATGGATTTTTTCGGGCTGGTGCTGGGCGACTTTGGGCTTGAGCCGGATGAGCAGGTCTTTGAATATACTCTGGAGGACACGCAGGAGAAGCTTGATTTCGCAGGATTCCCCGATTGGACGCGTCTGGACGCGAAGCTGCAAGTCAACGGCGCGGCGCATGAGGCAAAGGAATGGGTGCAGTCCTATTGGCAGTATGGCAGGCCGAACTATCCGGTCACGGGCGAGTTTGCGCCGGTGGAGATGTATTGCACCGTTATCGCGCGGTATTTTGAGCAGTGGGAGACCACGGTGTTTTTCTATGTGATGACGCCGGATGAGGGCGTTAGGGATGAGTGCGTAGATACGATACTTGCCCGGGCGCAAATATCTCAGTGAACAATTAACATTGAACGATGAACAGTGAACAGTTGATGAGTCGCTTCGCGATAATTTTAATTTTGTCGCGCTTAAGCGCGACTCATGCTATCTATTATCTATTATCTCATATCTTTTATCTGCTAAAAAAGCCCCCGTGGGGGCTTTTTTGGCTATTTCATTAGTTCCAGAAGCTTTTTCTTCCAGGCGGTGCTGCTTGAGTGTATTGCACGCCCCGCCAGATGTGCACGGACAAATTGCAGGGCGGCTGTGCGCTTTGCCGCCATATAATATACGGCGTGGTCGGGACTGAGAAGCTGATCGTCCGACAGGCGGATTGCCTCGCGCTTGAACGAAAGCGCCTCAAGTGCACGGTTGAGCCGTCCTACGAAGGAGTCAAAATCGCCGCCGGTGCTGTAGACATAGGTCGCGCTGTTTTCCTCGGCGAACTCAACTGCGGCATACCGCAAGTCAGAGCTTGGGGCTATGAGCCAAAGCAGGAAGGGATCGGGGGGTGTAAGCTCCGGGGCTTCGCCTCCGGCTTCCGCGATTTTCGCGGCGGCGGCTTCGGCGGCTTCCAGCTCGGCGGCCAATTCTCCCGGGGTTTTTCTTCGAAGACCGACATGAATTTTCATGGGGTCGCTCAGTTGCTGAAAGACCTTGTAGCTCTCGGCGGCGCGGCCTGCGGCAAGCTTTTGCTCCACGGCCTTGACGAAGGAGGGGGCGATTGCCGAGAGCTTCCCTATGGAGGCGGCCGCGCCCTCCGGCAGCAGCTTGGAAATCTGCGCCGCCTGAGCGGAGGAGAGCGCGGGATCGATTTCCTTTACCGCCGCCAGAGCACGCTCGCGCAGGGCGCGGATATTCTTAACTATCGCTTCCTCAAAGGGCGCTGTGTCGTAGCCGAGCTTTGAAAAGGTGTAGCTCTCGCCCGTATTCAGACGGAGGGTGAGGGAGAAATTGCCCTTATCCATGCCGACGGCGAAGCACAGGGGGACGCGCCGCGCGTCGAGATTCGGCGGGAGAAGGCTCACGCAGCTCTCATAGACCGCAAACGCAGCCCTGCCGCTTGCAGTATGGGCGCCCTCAATGTAGCCGAAGTCGCCGGTTGCGGTAACGCAGGGCTTGTCGTCAATAAAGAGGGCTTTCAGTACGGCTGCGTTATAGGAATCGCTAAGAGCGTCGTAAAACGGCTCGCACCAGCTGCCCATGCGGGAAAAGGAATACACGCCGCCGTTCGTTTCAAGTGTCACGACGTAGTTTGATAGCGAGACGGCGTTCATCTCGGCAAAGGTGATTAGCGCCGTGTCGAAGAGCGCTTCGATAGTCAGTCCCTCGTCCGTGAGAGAAAGCTTCACCTGCCCGCTCAAAGCGGGGGAGGCGCAAACGGCTTCGTAGTTATCCATAAAAAACCTCGCAGAGTTTCGCGCCGGAGCGCGAAAAAGATTTAAATCGTTTTTTTCAGCGGCGTGTACGGTGAAAAAAACTCTTCTCAGCCCGCGAGTCGCCGCGAAGCGGCACGTTGCGGGCTGAAGCCTAACTGAAGGAAAGCCTGCTTTCCTTCAAGCTTTAACTTTTCAGTCTTGCCCAAGCGTCGGAGTACCAATCGAGTGTAGCTTGCGGGAGATTTGCGAAGGCCTCGCAGTTTGCCAGCAGCTCGTCGGAGGGATACATGACGGAGAGCTGGTATTCGTCTACGTCCAGAAGCTCCTTTGCTTCGCTGTTCGGGCTGGTGTAGCCGATGAACTCGGAGTTTCTTCTGCTCACGTCGGCGCGGGACATGAAGTTTATGAATTTCTCGGCGTTTTCCTTGTTCTCCGCGCCCTTGAGCACGCACATTGCGTCCACGAAGACATTTGTGCCCTCTGTGGGGATGCAGAATTTAAGGTCGGGGTTATTCTCCAGCATGAGGAAGTAGTCGCCGGCGTAATAGGGGCCGATGGCGGCCTCGCCGCTCTCGAGCTTGTCGAAGATCTGATCCATGACATAGCCCTGCAAAATGGGCTTTTGCTGCTCCAGCAGCTCATAGGCCTCATTGAGCTCGGTCTCGTTCGTCGTGTTCAGGGAGTAGCCCAGATATTTGAGGGCTATGCCGAAGGCGTCGCGGGAGTTGTCGAACATGAGGGTCTTGCCGGTGTTCGCGGGGTCGAAGAGCGCGCTCCAGCTTGTAACCTCGCCGACGACGTTGGGGTCATAGATTATGCCGACGGTGCCCCACATATAGGGGATGCTGTAGGTGTTGTCGGGGTCGTAGGCCATGTTCTTGAGGCTGTCTTCAATGAACACAAAGTTCGTGACGTTTTCAAACGCCAGCGGCTCGAGCATATCCTCATCTATCATACGCGCGACCATATAGTCGGAGGGGATTACGACGTCATAGCTGACGCCGCCCTGCTTGAGGACGGAATACATCTGCTCGTTGTTCTCATAGGTGTTGTAGTTGACCTTTATGCCGGTCTCTTCCTCGAATTCGTCGAGCAGCGACATGTCGATATATTCGCCCCAGTTATAGACGTTGACCTCGTTTTTATCGGAGCCGCTTTCTCCGCCGCAGCCGGAGAAGACGCCCAGAATCAGGGTTAGAGCCAGAAGAACAGTCAGAACTTTTTTCATTACATTGCTCCCCTCAAGGATTTTTCTTTTTTCTCTTGCAGTTTATCCTGCCGCGCCTCGCGGACATTGACTATGACTAGCAGAATCAGTACCACGGCGAAGAGCAGGGTTGAGATTGCGTTGATCTTAGGGCTGACGCGTCGGCGCGCCATGGAGTAGATGGTCATGGACAGGGTTTGCACGTTGCCCGCCGTGAAGTAGCTTATGACGAAGTCGTCCACGCTCATCGTAAAGGCGATTATCAGCCCGTTTATTATGCCCGGCATAATTTCGGGAATTATGACCTTGTAAATTGTCTGGAACCAGGTGCAGCCCAAATCCTGAGCCGCCTCGAAGAGGTTCCGGTCGAGCTGATAGAGCTTTGGCATTACGGAGAGGATCACATAGGGAA